>CADBOE010000016.1 GCA_902796205.1 uncultured Ruminococcus sp.
CCGTTTTACGGCGCCGTACCGTCTCTCGTCCGGCGTCATTTCACGGCTCCGGACCGTCTCGCGCTACGCACCATTATACCATTATACAGCGACGCACCGTTTCTCGCACCGCGCCATTTCAATACGACGGATCATCCTGCGATACCGGACGTCCCGCGACGCGGATAAATTCACGCCACGGTCATCCGACCTCTATCTTGAAAGTCCTCTCAGCTGCGTCAGTCATCGTCGCGGTAAACCCGTACGTAAACGTCCCGTCCGCGGCGTAAGTGACCGTATAGCCGTCGTATCCGAGCTCCGAAGCGAACTGATACTCGGTCCACCCGTCGCCGGTCTTCTCGTAGATCTTCGGAACGCCGGGCTCCTTCATGCCCTCGATCCTGAACGTCACGTTATAATCTCTCTCCCACGAGACCTTGTATTTCGTATATTCGGACGTCGCGTATCCGGGAAGGTCGCGCACGTTCGCGAAACCGCCCGAAACGGTAAATTCGCAGCTCTTTCCGTCCGCGGAGCGCACCGTCGGAACGAGAAAATCTTCTTTGACCGTGCCGGAGGCGGACTCGATCTTTATCGGGTTCAGAAGAGTATTGACCCTGACCATCCTGACGTTCTCGTCGTCGAGCGAATAATAATTGCCCCACGGCATCAGAATGAAGCGGAGCCTTATGCGGTCGCCCTTCCTGAACGTATATGAGCCGGACATGTTGAGCGTAAGCGCCGCGGAGTTGTTGCCCTCGAGCACGGCAAGACCGCCGGTGTAGGGCTTTCCGGCGAGGGTCACGTCGTATTCGTCAATGAGGATCGAAAGATTCGACGAGACGTCCGCTTCAACGTACGCGCCGGGCTTGTGTGACACCATGCGGAAGTAGTCGAAATAAGGGTGGTCGTCGCCGAGCTCGATCAGGCGCGTCCCGGTTTTGAGCGCGTCGTCAATAACGCTCTCGTTGTTCTTGTCGAGATAACCGAACCGCTCGTACGTGCCTTCAAACTTGTAAAGGCAGAGATCGGAAGCGACGTCGTTTATTTTCACGTTGTCGAGGAAAACGTATTCAACGTCGTAGAAGGCCCTGTTTTCGTCGGTGCTTGGCATTTCAACGTGGCGGTACGTCTGATAGACCTTGCCGTCGTACGAGGTGTATTTCAGGGTGAGGTCGGCCAGATCCGGGCCCGCCGAGTCTATCTTCGTCATGCCGATATTCTCGCACGAATTATAATTGCCGTCGGCGTCGGTGTAGTTCAGGAAGAAATGATTGCCGTTGTTCGAATGCTGCGGCTGCTGGCCGTATATCCTCTTCTCGCCCGTTTTGTTGCCGTTCGCGTCGAGCACGTCTATCATCTCGTCGGCCCAGTAAAGGGAAGAGAGTCCGCGGTGGTCGGGCAGCCGGTTTTCCGTTCCGTAAAAATGAATGCAGTTCGTCTCAGTGACGCCCAGCGAAAGATGATAATATGCCGAATGCCAGCGGATGGACGAGATCTGCTTGAGGCGGTAATTTCCCCATTGCTCGTAAAGATTGGCGAGAGTGAGCTTGTTCGATCCGCCCGGCACGACCGTCATCGGGAAAACGGAAAGGCCGTACGAGTGGCTGTCGTTGTCCGTATAGAAACGCTCTTCTCCGTCGAAGGCAAAATTCTTGCACACTTCGACGCGGACGGGGAGAAGCACGTCGTTTTCGTCGAGGACAACGGCGCATTCAAGGCATCCGTCGGTGGACGTTTCACCGCGAACGTAAACGGTGCGAGGTTCTTCCCCGGCGGCCGCTTCGAATCTGACCCTGTGCTCGGCGAGCGGGTGCGTATATGCGAAATCAAAGTCGTTTACGCCTGAAAGGCTGAAAACGTAAGCGCCCGTCAGCTGATCGTAGCCGGTATATTTGTTCTTCTTCCCGGATCCGTCTTTGTCCACAGTAAATTCGACAGGCGAGCGTTCAAATCCGGTCTCCTTTATGAAGCCGGCGAAATCGTGAGTTTCGTCGGTGTAGATGCGGCGTGCGAAATAAAGGTCGCCGCCCTTTCTGAGAGTGACGCCCCCGCAGTCGACCTCCTGCGTCACGACGTAATCCGCGCCGTCCTTTTCCACGGTGAGCTTTCCGGCATATTTTTCATCCGTTCCGAGAATGATGCCGAAAACACCCGCGTCAGTGATATCGAATGCGACCGAATATGCGAGATCCCAGTTCACTCCTTCGATGCTGTCGTGACTGCCGTCGGAGGAGATGACGAGCAGCGAGGAGACCCTGTCGGCCGGGATCCTGGTCACAGTCCCGACGGACCCGAGCTCATTGTACGTTCCGAAAGCGACGAGCCGTATATTCTCGTGTATCTTGTCGGGATAGACGTTGTAACATCTGTCAAGCTTCACGGGGGGCAATGAACTGTCCATCTTCACAAGGGAGAAGTCTTTTACGGCAATTTCGCCGCCGACGCCTCCGCCGACGTCGAGGCGGTAGGCCTTCAGGAATTTTCTGAGTGCGGTCGCCGAAGTGAAGTTGACCGTGTACGTATGGAATTCTCCGTCGGGGATTGTCTTGAAGTCGAACTTCGCGTCTGAACTGAATTCGGTATCATCGCCTGCGATATAATAAACCGTCGCGTCGGACGAGGACGTTTTCATCGTGACGCTGAATGCGTCGTATTCCTCGATCGCGTATTTCTCTTCGGGAAGGCGGAAGCAGACGTACGGATCGTATGAGCTCGTTATTTTGAACGTGTACGAACCGTCGGAATTCACGACCGGCTTTTCGACGTCGTTATAGCGGAAGCAGTCGTCGTTTTCCAGAAGGGCTTTTTTCTCGTACGACGTTTCGCCGAACGTCTGATCGAGGAAATGAAGGTTGTAATAATAGAAGCCCTGGTCGAACAGATTCGCGCGGCTCTGAGACGATGCGAAAAACGTCGTCCCGCCGGCCGTTTTCAAAAACGTGTCCATCGTTTCGGATACGTAAACGCCGCCCTTCGTGTTCTCAAGCGTCTGAAGGCCGCTCTTTCCGTCCGTTCCGAAAAGATCGTACGTGAGCTTTGAAAACATATTTTCCGCGATATACTGAGAGCGCCCGTTTCCGTTGTAATAGCCGCTTACGGTATTGGCGTAATTCGCCGCCGTCGTGATCGTACCGCCGTTGTTTCCGCTGTACGCGGGATATTCGACCCTGACGTCGGGCGGGATCGTTGCGGGCGGTCCCGAAGGAACGTCGTTTTTTACACAGGATGCGGCTGCGGCAAGGACCGTCAGCGCCGCGGCGAGAATGATCAGAAACTTATATTTTTTCACAATTATCTCCTCCTTTTTCCGATCCCGATTATATTATGCCTCCCCCTGTTTGTAAAGCTGATTTGACTCGCCGGCGCCGTTCGGATATAATCGGAACCGTTGCCGGAAGCCGCGGAACAGCGTCGCGGGACCGGCTGACGGAAGGGAAGAGAGAGACCAAATGGCAGACGAGACGTTGACCGCGCAGACAGCCGGTCAGGTAAAGAGAAGAAGAACGTTCGCGATCATTTCGCATCCCGACGCCGGAAAGACAACGATGACGGAAAAGCTCCTGCTTTACGGAGGCGCGATAAGGCTCGCCGGATCCGTAAAGGCGAGAAAGGCAACGAAGCACGCCGTCTCGGACTGGATGGATATAGAAAAGCAAAGGGGCATTTCGGTCACTTCCTCCGTACTTCAGTTTGAATACGACGATTATTGCATAAACATTCTCGATACGCCCGGACACCAGGATTTCTCCGAGGACACCTACAGAACGCTCATGGCGGCGGACAGCGCGGTGATGCTGATCGACGGCGCGAAGGGCGTCGAGGCCCAGACGCTGAAGCTTTTTCACGTATGCAAGATGCGCGGGATTCCGATCTTCACGTTTATCAACAAGATGGACCGCGCCGCGAAAAATCCGTTCGATCTCATGCAGGAGCTCGAAGACGTTCTCGGGATCAAATCGTACGCGATGAACTGGCCTATCGGCACCGACGGCGATTTCAAGGGCGTCTACAACAGAACGGAGCGCGAGATCGAGCTTTACGAGGGCGGGAATCACGGTCAGGAGCAGGCCGCCACCGTCACGGGCGAAGTCGACGACGAGAGCATACGCGGCACTTTGGGCGATTATTACCACGACCGACTCGTGGAGGAGATCGGACTTCTCGACATGGCGGGCGAAGAGCTCGATACGGACGCGGTGCTGTCCGGAAACCAGACTCCCATTTTTTTCGGCTCCGCTATGACGAATTTCGGCGTAAAAACGTTTCTCGAGCACTTTATCAAAATGGCTCCGTGCCCGCACGGTTCGGTCGCGGGGGGGAAAACGGTCGATCCCGTTACGACGCCTTTTTCCGGATTTATTTTCAAGATTCAGGCCAACATGAATCCCGCGCACCGCGACAGGCTGGCGTTCCTTCGCATCACCTCCGGCAGATTCGAGAAAGGAATGGAAGTGTGGCACACGCGCACCGGCAGAAAGATCAGACTCACTCAGCCGACGCAATTTATGGCGCAGGAGCGCACGATCGTTGACGAGGCGTACGCCGGAGATATAATCGGACTTTTTGATACGGGACTGCTGGGTATAGGCGACACGCTGAGCGTTGACGACGCGAATCTGAAATTCGAAGGGATGCCGGTATTCCCGTCCGAGCATTTTGCCCGCGTGCAGTATGCAGACGCGATGAAGCGGAAGCAGTTCCAGAAGGGCATCGAGCAGCTTTCCGAAGAGGGCGCCATACAGGTTTTCAAGCAGATGGATATAGGCGTCGAGACGCTTATCATCGGAGCCGTCGGAGTCCTTCAGTTCGAGGTCCTCGAGCACAGACTGAAAGGCGAGTACGGCGTGGAGATCAGGATGGATCAGCTTCCTTACCGTTTCGCGAGGTGGATAGAGGATCAGTCGATCGATCCCCACGAACTGACGCTGACGTCGTCCACGATGCGCGCTACCGACCGGAGCGGCTCGAAGGTGCTCCTGTTTGAGAATGAATGGGGCATGGAGTGGGCGACCGAAAAGAACAAGGGACTCCGGCTGCTCGATTGCAAGGTCTGATCCGGGGCGCCGCCGGCAGTTTTTTCGGAAACAGGCGGACCGGGAATCTGCGGACCGGGAATCGGCGGACTGAAAATCACAGATCGAAAATCACAGATCGAAAAATCAGAAAAAAAACAGTTGACAGCAAATTTTATTTGCGTATAATTTAATTGAGCTCAATCAAATCGAGCTCGTTACGACTACATGACGAAACAGGAGGTTTTCGTTTATGAATATCTACGATTTCAAAGTCAGGGCACAGGACGGCAGCGAGGTCTCTCTTTCCGACTACAGGGGCAAGGTGCTCGTGATCGTCAATACCGCCACCGGATGCGGGTTTACGCCTCAATACGATCCGCTGCAGGACCTTTATGAGGAGCATCAGAAGGACGGGCTCGAGATACTCGACTTCCCGTGCAACCAGTTCATGAATCAGGCTCCCGGCAGCGACGAGGAGATTCATTCGTTCTGCACCGGACGGTTCGGCATCACGTTCCCGCAGTTTTCCAAGATCGACGTCAACGGCGAGAACGCCGATCCTCTTTACAAATACCTGACCGCCAATACTTCTTTCGGCGGCTTCGGAAAAGGTATCAGAGCGAAAATGATGTCCGGCATCGCAAAAAAGATGGACAAGGACTATAAAAACAACGGCAATATCAAATGGAATTTCACGAAAATCGTTATCGACCGCGACGGCAATATCGCCGCACGCTTCGAGCCCACGGATTCCATGGACGATCTCAAGGCTAAGGTCGAGTCGCTGCTGTGACCGGCAGCGGACGCGGCTTTGATGCGGATTGCTTCTCAGGGAGGCGGACAATATGCAGTATGAATACAAAACGAAAGACGTATGTTCCCAGATAATCAGCTTTCAGCTGGATGGCGACGTCGTGAGCAATATAAGCTTCTACGGCGGCTGCAACGGCAATCTGAAAGCTATCTCAAAGCTTGTGGACGGCTGGACCGTCGACAAGATCGAATCGTACCTCAAGGGCAATACGTGCGGACGGCGTCCGACGTCGTGCGCGGATCAGCTCGCCATCGCCGTGCGCGAGGCGTACGACAAGTCGCGGCGTTCCGCCGGAAAAAATGAAGGCGTTGAAACAGAATGAAAGCCGCCGTCAGATATTTTACCCGTTCGGGAAACACTAAAAAGCTTGCGGACGCGGTCGGCGCTGCCACGGGCGCGGAGGTGCTCGACGTTTCCGTTGATCTTTCCGAAAAAACGGAGCTGCTGTTTCTCGGCAGTTCAGTGTACGCCGGAAAATTCGACGCCTCGGTAGGCGATTTCCTCGACAGGAACAGTGACAGGATCGGTACGATCGTATGCTTCGGCTCTTCCGCTTCCGGAAAGTCGACGTGGAAGAAGATCGGAAACTGGGCCGCGGAGAACGGCGTGAGCGTATGCGAAAAATATTACAACTGCCCCGGACATTTTCTGTTCCTCCACAAAGAGCGCCCGAACGAATCGGATCCCAGGGAAGTATCCGAATTCGCAAAGTCGGTATGCGCCGCCGTTTCGGATCAGGAGGCCG
>CADBOE010000017.1 GCA_902796205.1 uncultured Ruminococcus sp.
GGCGACTGCACGCTGGCAATGTTTGCCGTGATCGCGGCCCTTGGAATGTCCGCAGCTGTTGTTTTCATGAAGAAAAAGAGTTTCTGATAACGGCGCAGGCGAGGCTGCAATCCGGCGCCTCGCGGGGCAACTGAATCAGTAATGAAACGTTGAAAAAAGCGGGATCGGGTTGAATACGATCCCCTTTTTTCGTGTTTTTAACATTTTTTAAACAATTACGGGATAAGACGGTTCTGGCTCAATTGCTTCTGAAGGCATAGCGGCAACGAGGGACAGACCCCGGTTTCACGAGCCCCCGGAGTACCGCCAAAACCGGGGTCTGTCCCCGGTTGCACCCGTCCCCGGAGTACCGCCAAAACCGGGGTCTGTCCCCGGTTGCACCCGTCCCCGGAGTACCGCCGAAACCGGGGTCTGTCCCCCGTTGCAGGTTTCGGGAACAGGCGCTGAAACCGGGGTCTGTCCCCCGTTGCACCCTTTCCCCGCGGCTGCCAAATATTTAATTGATTTTCTCTTTCTGCGGGTATATAATACACGTTGGGTTGTCAGCGAATAAACGACGGCTGAATTCCCGGCTTCAGCGAAGCAAAAATCAAAAGGAATGAAATCAATGCTGAAAATGAACGCAAAGACTTTTAAAACGGATACAAAAAAAAGAAAAAGACATATGACCCTGCCGGCGATGCTGATCGTAACGATCGCGCTGACCGTACTCGCGCTCGTCGCGGCAGGGACGGCCGCACGCGTTCTGGCCGCAGGGCCGTCCGGCTTCGACAGGAGCGTCACGGTGAACGGTCTCACGATACGCGTTACGGCGGAAGAGGGAGTGTTGCCCGCGGACGCGACGCTCTCGGTTTCGCTGCTCACGGGGGAAGAGAAGGAGCGCGTCATCGACGCTCTCGGCGGCGCGAACGGCGGCGGAGCGTCATCCTCCGGCTACTATGACGACAGAGCGGCGTTCTCCCGCCATTATCTCGACATAAAGGTGATCGGTCCGGACGGCAGCGAGGTCCAGCCGGCCGACGGGAAAAAGGTCAACATCTCGTATTTCTCATCCGGCCCCGCGGCATACTTTACCGAAACGAAGGTATTTCACTTTTCCGAGGAAACGGACGGCAGCCTGAGCGCGAGCGAGCTCCAGGTGACGAAAACGGGAGGCGCCTCCACCGTTGAGACCGGAAGCTTTTCATATTTCTTCTTTGAATTTGATTATTACGACGACGCATCCGGAGACACACACACGTATATACTGCGCGCCGACGAAACCGTGGCGCTGAACGATCTGGCACGCGTGCTCGGCATACCGGGCACCGAAGTCACGAATGCCGTTTTCAACGCAAGCCAGAATTTCGCCGTTTTCCGCGATGCCGACGACGAAAACAAATGGAAGATCACCGCTCTTCAGGCGTTCCTCAACACCGAGACGCTTAAACTGACGATGGACGGGACGACGGACTATACCGTCAGATTCTCGGCGATCGACAACACCGCTACGAGCGGCGTGACGCGAAGCGGAGATAAGAACACGTTTTTCTCCAACGCGCCCATCGCGACGCTGTTCCTGCAGAAAGATAAGCTTGCCCTGAGATATTTTAAGGGCTCCGGAACGGCGACAAACGATGGCGTCGAGCTGATCATGATAGACGATCACGGCGGCGTGTTTGATTATACGACAGGAGAGGCTATCAGATATAATGGCCAGATAAACGTTGAACAGCCGAACGTCCTCGCCGGCGAGTGTTTCGCCTTCAAATACGTTGACGCCGCGAAGACAAATTCCGGTGAGAATCTGGACGTCATTTATACATATTCCGATATAACGTTATATGCGCCGCCCGAAAACAATCCCTACAATTATTACGGTAGAACTGAAGGCGGGTTCTATGCCGAAAACATAGAATATCCTACGAACGGTATAATTGACACGGCGCACGTGTGGCTCGTTAACGGAAACGAAATGTCCGCAAGGACGACCGCGGAAGTGCATCTCGGCATCACGGCGATGGTCAATATAAGGATAGTCGACAAGAGCGGCAACGACGTGCCCGGAAGATTCAACTTCGGCGTGTCGGATATTGACGTTGTCAGAAATAACTCCTCCAACTATGAAAGTATTCTCAATTCCGCTGAAAACAACGCTTTCAGCGAGCAGATACAGATCGTGAACGGCGCCGTTTCCAACGCGATAATACCGGAGTACAGTATTTCGAAAATTGACAGAGTCGAGTACGGCACCTACGCGAACGGGTTGCTGTTTCAGCCTACCGCCAGCGTAAATAATCCGGATCCGGATTTCAAGGCCGGCTTTGTTCTTCAGGCTGACTCCGCCGCGGGACTGACACTGAAGGTAACGACGAACGCAGGAAACAGGAACCAGGGAGCCATCAATTCCACTCTTTACTCCCCCATCAACACCCACCGCGTCGAATATAAGACCGGCCCCGGCGGAAGCATCCAGACGACGACGTCCGGCAATCCCGAGGGCGATCTCAGCACGGGCACGCCTTTCGATTCGGCCGATGACAGCGTAATTTACGTTCCGCATAACAAGGACGTAACGTTTACGATGAAATGCGAAGTCGGCCGCGAGATCGCCAGCTTCAAAGTAAACGGCGTGGACGTGACCGATCAGGTTGAGCTCATGCGCGATCTTGAATATCTCGGACAGCCGGACGTCGGGCATATATATTATTACACATATACCATAAATAACGTCACCAGCGATTATCTTGTTGAAGTCGAGTGGACCACGTTCATGCGCATATCGCGCTTTGAGGCGAAGGACGCAAACGGCTCCGACGGAAATCCGCATCAGGATTTCTGGTACCGCGTCGAGGGCGACGGGAAGGTCATCGACGTGTGCATACCCGCCGGGCAGAACCACGTTGACGTCGGCAGAGTAAAGCCGGGAGTGCAATATACCGTCACCGAGAAGAAGGACTGGAGCTGGCGGTACGACCCGGTCAGCGTTGACGTCGCAAATTCGGGCAACGGCACCAACGTTACCGGCTCGGGCAACGTCGCGACGATAACGATCGTCGAGGGCCGCGAGAACAACCGCGTTATTTTCACCGGCGTCAGAAACGACAGGGAGTGGCTGAACGGCTCCGACAGCCGCGAGAATATATTTACGCGAATCACGACCGACCCCGTGACGCAGGAGAACTGGAA
>CADBOE010000018.1 GCA_902796205.1 uncultured Ruminococcus sp.
CCGCCCGGCACAACGCCCGCCGCCACCCGGCACAACGCCAGACACAAGCGTCTTTTACTTTACGGCGGCGGGCTTTGTATGCTATAATCAGCCAGACCGTTCAGAAAGGAGTTGACGGGTCGTGCCTTATTTCCCCGGGGGTTTTTATATCGATAAATGGTATTTTCTGCTGATCGTCCCCGCTATACTGTTCTCGCTTATAGTGCAGGCGAAAATGAAAAGCACGTATTCGAAATATGCAAACGTGCCGTGCTCGCTCGGCATAACAGGCGCCGATTCGGCAAGGATCGTCCTTTCCTCCGGCGGAATCGGTTACATGCCCGTTTATCCCGTTAACGGCCAGCTGACGGACAATTATGATCCGAAGGATAAAGTTATCCACCTTTCTCAATCGAGCTACGCCGGCTCGAGCATCGCGGCCGTCGGTATCGCGGCGCACGAGGCCGGTCATGCTCTTCAGGACGCGGAAGGCTATTCGTTTCTGAACCTGAGAAACGCGCTCGTTCCGGTGGCGAATTTCTCGTCCCGCATCTCCTGGTGGGTGTTTCTGCTCGGTCTGATAATGAGGCTCGATATTCTTACGGTGATCGGGATCGTCCTGTTCTCCGGCGCGACCCTCTTTCACGCCGTCACGCTCCCGGTCGAGATCAATGCTTCGAGAAGAGCGGTGAAGGCGCTTCGGAACAACACGGGATTGACGGCGGAGGAATTCGACGGGGTCAAAAAGGTATTGACGGCGGCGGCCATGACGTACGTCGCCTCTCTCGCTTCGTCGGCGCTCTCGCTCATACGGATGATATTGCTTTCCAGAAGAAGGTCGGATTGACGGCGGTAGATCTTTGCCGGAAATCCGGAATGAATAATTATTGAAAAATACGAGAAATAAATTCTCTTGGAGGATCGTTGTTAATGAAAAATGCGGATTATATCACGTGGGACGAATATTTCATGGGGATCGCCATGCTTTCAGCCAAAAGAAGCAAGGACCCGAACACCGGCGTCGGAGCGTGCATCGTCGACAGGGACAACAGGATCCTGTCGCTCGGCTACAACGGCATGCCGTTCGGCTGCTCTGACGACGAATATCCCTGGGAGCGCGAGGGAAGACCGCTCGATACGAAATATCTTTACGTCTGCCACGCCGAACTGAACGCCATACTGAATTACAACGGCGGCTCTCTGCGGGGCGCGCGCGTTTACGTGACGCTTTTTCCGTGCAACGAGTGTACAAAAGCGATCATCCAGAAGGGTATTTCGGAAATAATCTATTTAAGCGACAAATACGCCGACACCGACGCGACGGTCGCTTCGAAGAGAATGCTCGCGAGCGCCGGCGTAAAGCTGCGTCAATACGAGATTTCCGGCAAAAATATTGATTTAACGCTCTGATTAGAGTAAAATAAAAAAGATATACCGAAGCCGGAACGCCGGTATATCGGAACGTCCGCGACGCGGGTCCGCGCGCCGGGACCGTTGCACTACAGAAGAACGGAAGGAAATTCAAAATGAAAATTATCGTGACGGAAAGCATAGCAAAAGAAGGCATAGATCACCTTCGCGAATGCGGATTTGACGTTGACGTCGAATTCGGTATCTCGCATGAAAAGCTGACTGAGATCATCGACAAATATGACGGACTGATCGTAAGAAGCGTTACGAAGGTCGACGCGGAGCTCATCGACAGGGCGGCGAATCTCAAGGTAGTCGGACGTGCCGGCAACGGCGTCGACAATATTGATCTCAAAGCCGCCACAAACAAAGGCATCATCGTTGTCAACACTCCCGAGAGCAACACGATGGCAGCCGCGGAGCTGGCGGTCACTCTCGCGTACGCCACGTTCAGAAACCTCGTGCAGGCGGTGAGCGCGGGCCGGAACAAAGATTTCAGGCGCGGAAAATTTATCGGAGCGGAGCTTGACGGTAAAACGGTAGGAATAATCGGAATGGGCAGGATAGGCAGCATAGTTGCCAGAAAGCTCATCGGCTCCGGCATGAACGCCGTCGCCTTCGATCCTTACATAAGCGACGACAGATTTGTCAAGCTCGGCGTAAAAAGAGCGCATACGCTCGACGAGCTGCTGTCGGTATCTGACCTTATTACGATCCATACGCCGAAGACACAGGAAACGATCGGAATCATCGGCGAAGCCGAGATCGCAAAATGCAAGACAGGCGTGAGGATCGTCAACGCCGCAAGAGGCGGTCTCGTCGACGAGAAAGCGCTCTATGACGGCCTCGTCTCCGGGAAGGTCGCAGCGGCGGGACTCGACGTGCTGAATCCCGAGCCAAACTACAATAAAAGCCCCGAGGAGCAGGATTATTTCAACCCGCTGCTCACTCTCGACAACTGCATCGTTACGCCGCACCTCGGCGCTTCCACGAAAGAAGCGAACTATAACGTGGGAACGGCCGTCGCAGAGCTGGTGGCGAAGGCTCTTAACGGGGAAATGGTCGCGGCCGTCAATATGCCTCCGGTCGGAGCGGCCGATATGGACGAACTGAGACCGTATCTCGCGCTCGCCGAGGATCTCGGAAAGATATATTTCCAGACCGAAAAAACTCCCGTTAAAAAGATCAGTATCAAATACAGCGGAGACCTTGCCGAAGCGGACGTTTCCACCGAGATATTCACGCTCTCATTCATAAAAGGCTTTCTCGAGCCGATCGTGAAAGACAGGGTCAATTACGTGAACGCAAAGCTCATGCTCGACAATATGGGCATCGAACTCGTCGAAAGCAAATCGACCGAGCTCGACAAATACACGAATCTGATCACGGCTGATTTCCTGAACACGAACGGCGTATCTCTTTCCGTTTCCGGAACCGTGTTCGCCAGAAGCGAGCTCAGGATTGTCGAATTTTTCGGTTACAAGCTCGATTTCGAGCCGACGGATTACGTTCTCGCCATACAGAACACCGACGTACCGGGTATCGTAGGAAAGCTCGGAACCGTGCTCGGACTGAATTCCATAAACATTGCCGCCATGCAGTGGAGCAGAAAGATAAAAGGCGACAAGGCCGAGGCTTTCGTGAGCGTGGACCAGGCGGTGGATTCGAGGATACTGAACGAGCTGAAGGCTCTGAACGGCGTTCTCAAGGTATCGCTGATCTGCTTCTGACCGGCCCCTCACGCCGGACAGACGCGTGAACCGGATCCGCAGCTGAATCCGGCTGCGGACGCTGATTGCAGCCGAACAATAATCTGACCATTAACAGTATAGCCGGCATTCGCGGAAGCCGGACTGGAGATTAAAGTGAAAAATTGCAGGATTGCCGTTATTGCTGATATACATTCCAATCTTGCCGCTCTGAACGCCGTTATCGAGGACAGCAGAAGGGCGGGAGCGGAGAGATACGTCGTGCTCGGAGATATTGTGTCGGACTGGCACTGTCCGAACGAGTGCCTCGATATCGTGCGGAATCTTACCGATTGCGTAATTGCCGGCAACCGCGAGCAATATATGAAGGATGCCCCGGAAATGCTTGACTACTGGATCCTGTACGACCAGTACGCCTCGCTGCTCTGGACGTACAGGCAGCTTTCGTCAAAAAATCTTATGTATATCAGGCGGCTGCCGCAATGCATTATCATGGCCGGAGACGATCATACGATAAGAGCCGTCCACGGATCGCCTTTTTCGCAGACGGAGCTTTGCTATAAATCCTCCGGGCTGACGCCTGTCAACGAATGGCTCGGGGAGATCGACGAGGACGTTCTTCTTTGCGCGCACAGTCACGAGCAGTGGAAATGGGAGAAAAACGGCAAGATCGCCGTCAATCCCGGCTCGTGCGGTTCGCATTTCAACAAAAGGCAGAGCGCAGAATATGCCATAGTCGACGTCGGCGACGGCGTCCGCGCCGAACTGCGCCAGGTCAGGTACAACGTGGACGCGAATTTTCAGTCGCTCATGCAGACCGATCTGTACGAGAAAGCGTACGACTGGGTGCTCGTCAATTATCTCGGGATGGTAAAGGGCGAGAACGAACTGCGCAATTTCATCAACGCGTGCGAGGAAGCTCGCGACAAAAACGAATTTGCCGGAAGCGGACCGATACCAAACGACATTTACGCAAAAGTTTTTGAAACCGGCTTTTCGGAGAAAATCAAAACTTATTTATTTTCCAAATAGTTTCAGGAGGCGGAATTATGAATTATAAGGGACCTGTGGTAATCGTAGTCATGGACGGTGTGGGACTCACCGACAGAGTGGAGGGCAACGCCGAAAAGGCGGCCTACAAGCCCAATCTCGACAGATTGTACGCAGAGTATCAATGGACGAAGATCAAAGCTCACGGAACCGCCGTCGGATTACCTTCGGATGACGACATGGGCAATTCCGAGGTGGGGCACAATGCCATCGGCGCCGGTCAGGTCTACAGCCAGGGCGCGAAGCTCGTAAACGAATCGATCGAATCGGGTGAAATGTTCCGCGCCGCCGGCTGGCGTGAAATTGCCGCGAACGCAAAAAACAATTCATCTACACTTCATTTTCTCGGTCTTTTCTCGGACGGAAACGTTCATTCACATATTAATCATCTGAAGGCCATGATCAGGGAAGCGAAGGCGGAAGGCATCGGACGGGTAAGGGTTCATATCCTTCTCGACGGCCGCGACGTCGGAGAGACTTCGGCGCTCGATTACGTCATCCCGTTTGAAGCATTTCTCGACGGGCTCCGCTCGGACGACTTCGACGTAAAGATCGCGAGCGGCGGCGGCAGAATGAATATCACGATGGACAGGTACAAGGCCGACTGGTCGATGGTAGAGCGCGGATGGTACACGCACGTGCTCGGCGAAGGAAGAGCTTTCAGGAGCGCACAGGAAGCCATCGAGACGTACAGAAAAGAGACGGGCGTGATCGATCAGGATCTGCCGCCTTTTGTGATTGCCGACGAAAACGGCCCAGTAGGAAAGATCACGGACGGCGACAGCGTCGTGTTCTTCAATTTCCGCGGCGACCGGGCCCTCGAGATCAGCCAGGCGTTTATCGACCCCGAGCTCGATACGATCGAAAGAAAATATTTCCCGAAGGTATGCTATGCAGGAATGCTTCAATACGACGGGGATCTGAAACTTCCTCCGAGATTTCTTGTCGAGCCTCCGAAAATTTCCAATACCATGGGTGAATTTCTCGCAAAGCACGGCAAGAAACAGCTCGCTATCGCCGAAACGCAGAAATTCGGTCACGTGACTTATTTCTGGAACGGAAACAGATCCGGCAAGTTTGACGACGAGCTTGAGACGTACGTTGAAGTCAAATCGGACGTCGTGCCGTTTGAGCAGCGGCCGTGGATGAAAGCCGCCGAGGTCACGGATAAATTGATCGAGGAGCTTCTCAACGGCCGGTACGACTTCTCGAGAGTCAATTTCGCGAACGGAGATATGGTCGGACATACCGGAAACTTCGCCGCGGCCCGCGTGGCGATGGAGACGGTCGATCTTTGTCTCGGACGCCTTCTGCCCGTTGTCGACGAGCTCGGAGGAATGGCTGTTATCATCGCCGATCACGGTAATTGCGACGAAATGTACGAGATAAAAAAAGGCAAGGTCGTTACCGGTGAAGACGGAAGGCCGAAGGCGAAGACGTCTCATACGCTAAATCCCGTTCCGTGCATTTTCTACGATAATACGGAAAATCGCGGCAGATATCATATAAAAGAGGGCGAATTCGGGCTTTCCAACGTAGCCGCGAGCGCGCTTACTCTGATGGGGATGACACCTCCCGACGGCTGGGACGAAAGCATCATTTCCGTTGATTGATTTCTTGCAGGAGCGATGAATATACGTATGAATACGATCTCAGGGAAAAAACTTACCGGTGAGCGCGCTCTTTTCGGAAGCAGCGATATCTCAATACGCGATTGCATTTTCGATTCCGGAGAATCTCCTCTTAAGGAGAGCAGGAATATCGAAATAGCGTCGTCGAGTTTCAGATACAAATACCCGCTCTGGTATTGCGATCACGTTAAAGTGACTGATTCAAGCTGGTTCGAGATGGCGAGGGCAGGCGTCTGGTACACCTCGGATATCGAAGTTAAGGATTCTCTTATCCAGGCGCCGAAGAATTTCCGCAGGGCTGACAACGTCGCTCTTGAGAACGTTCATTTTACGAACGCCGAGGAAACGCTCTGGAGCTGCAGCCGGGTGAAGCTGAAAAACGTTACCGCGAAGGGCAATTATTTTCTGATGAATTCGACAGATATAGAAGTGGACGGATTGATGCTCGACGGCAATTATTCCTTTGACGGCGTAAGGAACGTTACGATCAGAAATTCAAAGCTTCTGACCAAGGATGCGTTCTGGAACAGCGAAAACGTTACCGTCTACGATTCGTTTATTTCCGGCGAATATCTCGGCTGGAATTCAAAGAATCTTACGCTGATAAATTGCACGTTTGAGAGCCTTCAGGGGCTTTGCTATATCGACGGCCTGAAAATGGTAAATTGCAAAGCATATAATACGACTCTCGCTTTTGAATATTCCGAAAATATCGACGCTTCGCTCTCCGTTCCCGTTGACAGCATTTTCAACCCCGGCAGCGGAAGTATCGAAGTTCCCGAAACGGGCGAGCTGATTATCGAAAGCGATATCGTCGATCCTGCGCGCACCCGGATCGTTTGCCCCGCCGTGCTTAAACGCTCGGACAGGCCCGAATGGAAGGAAAGCGACCGATGATATATGATTTTGATACGCCCGTAAACAGACGCGGCACCGATTCCGTAAAGTGGAACACACGCGAGGGCGAGCTTCCGATGTGGATCGCCGATATGGATTTCAGGACCGCGCCGGCGATCACGGATGCTCTGCTCGGCAGGATCGGTCACGGCGTGTACGGTTATCCGGAAGTGCCGGACGAGTGGGCGCTTTCTTATTCCGGATGGTGGAAGAGGCGATACGGGTTCGATATGAGACCCGACGATCTTATTTTCTGCACGGGAGTGGTCGCCGCCGTTTCCTCCGTCGTCCGGAAGCTTACCACACCGAACGAGAACGTCGTGATACAGACTCCCGTCTACAACATTTTTTTCAACAGCATCGTAAATAACGGATGCCGCGTTCTCGAAAGTCCTCTGACGTACGAAAACGGCGCTTATTCAATGGATCTGGACGATCTCGAAAATAAATTTTCAGATCCCCAGACCTCGCTTTTTATTTTATGTAATCCGCATAATCCTGTCGGGAAAATATGGACGCGCGACGAGCTCGGAAAAATAGGGGAGCTCGCTGACAAATACGGCGTCACCGTCATCTCGGATGAGATCCATTGCGATATCACGAGACCCGGAAGGAAATATATTCCTTTCGCATCGGTTTCCGACGCTTGCGCTAACGTAAGCGTCACGTGCATAGCTCCCACGAAGTCGTTTAATCTGGCCGGCATCCAGACCGCGGCGGTTTACGTCGAGAATCCTTTTTTGAGACATAAAGTCTGGCGCGGACTCAACACGGACGAGGTGGCCGAGCCTAATATTCTCGCTTGTCTGGCGGCGCGTACGGCGTACGAGTCGGGCGAGGAGTGGCTCGATCAGATGAGGGAATACGTTTTCAGAAACCGCGACAGACTCGACGATCTGATCAGCCGTAATATCGGATCTCTTAAAAGCGTAAGGGGAGACGCGACGTATCTTATGTGGATAGATATTTCGGAAACAAATACCGGTTCGGACGCTTTTACCTCAGGATTAAGGTCGGATACGGGACTGTATCTGGCTTCGGGATCTGTTTACGGCGGCAACGGAGGATCGTTTGTAAGGCTGAATTCAGCCTGCCCCGCGTGTTATATAGACGATGCGTTCTCGCGGCTGCAGTCTTTTTGCGGCAGATACGAACGCTGAACGCCGGATGCCGGATGCCGGCTGCTGAATCATGACGCCGGCGCCGGACCCTGAATTCAGGCCCGGTATTTTCGGGCGGTATGCCGGACGGGTAAAAGCATACCGCCTTTTCGCATTATCCGCGCTTTGCACACTTTTCAAGGCTGCAACGGCGGCCGGCGCTGTCCAGCCGTTATACGGCGGATTTCATTTCAACGTCGTCGTCATCTTCTTCCTCTCCCGTACCGCCTCTTTTCAATAAATCGTTATTCACAGGGACCGCGACCGCTTCTTCCTCCGTAAAGTCGGCCAGGGGGATCGCCGATCCGGAATATTCGTCGATTATCGAAAGGTCGATGATCGATAATATGCTCCTCAGCTTTTTCACTTCCTCTCTTGAAAAAGTCATTCCCTTCGTGCTTCTGTTCATTTTTTCATCCCAGTCTCTTATGTCCAGCTTGAATTTTCCGCCTTCACCCCAGCGGGTCACTGTAACGATACGGTTCCAGCCTGTCTTTTCGTTTTCTCTCAGCACGGCGAGCTTCGCCCTGATCGTTTTTTCGATAGGCTTGAATTCCTGCCTGCTTTCGGTTTTGCTCTGCGCATCTGTCATTTTTTCTTTCATTTGAGACACTCCTTTTGGATATTCCGGATCTCCGGTATCAGGATAATACCCGCCGGTCAGAATTAAATCCAATTATTTACCGGAAAATAATCCGTCAAAACAGATCGGCCCGGACAGCCCGTGAACCCTCCGGCCGTCATGATAGCAATTATAGGATTGACGCTGCGAAGAACGCTCTGAATCATGCCTCGGCATCATTGCCAGGCTGATATGAAAAGCGCAAACAGGAAACCGCAGAATAGCGCGGGCAGATACGATAATATTGATTTGAAAAATGAAAAATGCTATAATCCGGAGGCAAAGCCGCAAGCGCTTTCATAAACCAAGGAGATATAGTTACAGATGACGGATCTTTCAGCATTCTGGTTCAGTTCGCCTGATTATATTCTGATAAAATTGATGTCCATCCCCGGAATGGTCCTTTTTTTCTCGTTCCGCGGCTTCTTCCAGGCCTGGGTGGCGAAAAAGCTCGGCGACAGGACGCCGGAGCAGGACGGATTCCTCACCATGAATCCGCTTGCCCACATAAATATCATCGGATTCATAATGCTTATTCTGGTAGGCTTCGGTTTCGGCAAACCGCTCAGATTCGATTCGAGATATTATAAAAACAAAAAAAGAGACGGAGCGATACAGGTCCTTTCCGCTCCGGCCGCCGGACTGATCGTCTCGTTCGCCCTCTATACCGTTTATTTCATACTTGCCGTTATCGGGACGAAGCTTTCGATTTCCGGCAGCGTATATCCGGTACTGTGCAATATCTTCCTGTACGGATTTCAGGTCTCGCTGATGCTGACGGTATTTCATCTGCTGCCTCTTCCGGGTTTCGACACGTACAGGCTGATCGTGATTTTTCTTCCTTACAACGCGTACAGGAAGCTTTACAAGATCGAAAAATACAGCCTCTGGATCTATATCGGCTTCATCTCCCTGCTCAGGGTCCCCGTTATCGGAGACGTCGTCACCAAATATCTTCTCGACGTTCCGTTCAACGCGCTTGCGTGGCTGCTGACGAGGCCGTTTTCCCTGATCGGGAGATTTATCTGACAACCATCACCTGGCGTGCGGACGCTAAAACGCAGACGCTCGCCGGGGCAATTACGAGGGAGTGCTTTAGTGGACAATAATTCACGGGAATTATATATGTCGTCGCTTGAAGACGTAAAGCTCGACGTTTTTGAAGGTCCGTTCGACCTTCTCCTTTCATTGCTCGAAAGGAACAAGCTGAATATCGCCGACGTAAGCATCAGCCTCATCGCCGACCAGTACATCGAAGTGCTGAAAAACAATTTCGATATGGAGATCGCCAGCGAATTTCTTGTGATGGCGTCCACGCTCCTGCATCTGAAGTCGCGAAGGCTTCTTCCTCAAAAAGAAAAGGAAACCGAAGAGATTTCCGAAGAAGAGCTTATCAGGCGCCTCAGCGAATACAAAAAATACAAGGATCTTTCGCCGCGCATCGCTGACAGGCTGTCGGCTTTTTCAGGCTCGTTTTATAAAATGCCCGAGGAACTGCGTTTTCCGAAGGTTTATCTGCCGGTGTCGATCGATCCGGCCGTGCTTGCCGCTCTCAACGTCGAGATCAATACGCGTCTTAAAGAAAAAACGAACGACAACAGCGCGAAGATGGAGCGTATTCTCCGCGTTGAAAAAGTCAGCATAAAGGATAAGATGAAGCAGATCATAAAAAGGATCGCCGGCTTCGTCAGAAGCAGATTTTCCGACATTTTCGGAAAAGACTCGAGCCGTACTGAAAAGGTGACCGGATTTCTCGCCATGCTCGAACTCGACAGGAACAAACACGTCAGAGTCATACAGGAAGAGCTGTTCGGCGAGATAACGATAGAACGCGGCGAGGATTTCGATCCCGAAGACCTCGAGAGGATCGCGACAGACGCGGACGAATACGACGGCTCCGTTCCGTCCGGCGGCATTTTAAGTGAAAGGAACGATGTAAATTGACGAACGCAAACGACAATACATTGGACAGAATGAGTCACTCGGAGGCAGTGGCGGAAGCATTGCTTTTCGCTGCCGGAAGCCCGGTCGAAACGGAGGATATGGCCGTCGTTCTGAAGCTGAAAAATTCCGAGGTCGAAAGCCTTATGGAAAAACTCGGCAGGTATTATGAAAATCACAATTCGGGCCTCGTTATCAAGAAGATCAGGAATTCATACCAGCTCGCGTCAAGGCCGGAGCTGCACGATGAATTGAAAGTTCATTTTGAACAGGTGACAAACGCTCCGCTCAGCCGCGCCGCGCTTGAAGCTCTTACGATAATCGCCTACAATCAGCCCATAACGAGAGGCGGCGTGGAGATCATCCGCGGCGTCAACAGCGACAGCGTTCTTTCGACGCTCTTCGAACGCGGACTGATTTGCGAAAAGGGAAAATCGGAATCTCCCGGGCGACCCGTGCTCTACGGAACGACGGATCTTTTTCTTAAAAGCGCGGGGCTCGAGTCTGTTGATCAGCTGCGGGAGATTATACCGCCGTCCGACATCGAGCTGCCGCAGAATGCGGCTCCCGAAGCGGACGGACCGTCCCCGACGCAGGAGGAAACAGATGAAAACGGGACGGAAAACGGTTCCGGATTCATCTCCGAAAACGTATCCGAAATCGTCTCCGGCGACGGCTCAGCCGGCTTTGACACGGCAGGCGAGATATAGTATAATTGCTAATTGACCGGGTCCGGAAACGGGGCTTCATTTATCCGGTCTCTATGGTACGGTTTTGTATGTATCACGGCAGTACGGAAGCAACGGAGGATTATTTGTATGTATTATGACGGACTTGACCGTAAAGAGCTTGAATCACGATTGAAGGCCGAGCGGGAGAGACTCGAAAACTTCAGGGCAAAAAAGCTCGATCTCGATATGACGCGCGGAAAGCCTTGCGGCGAGCAGCTGAAATTGTCCGAACCCATGCTTGATTTCAGATACGTCGGATCGGGGATATCCGATTCCGGCACCGATTGCAGGAATTACGGCCTTGCCGCCGGAATACCGGAAGCGAGAAAGCTGATGGGCGATCTCCTCGGGGTCCCGGCGTCGAACGTCATATGCGGCGGCAATTCAAGCCTGAACATGATGTACGATACACTGGCGACATTTATGCTTTACGGTGTGTCTGACAGCGAATCGGACGTTCCTTGGTCCGCCGTCGGGAACAGGAAGTTCATTTGCCCCGTTCCGGGCTACGACAGACATTTCGCGATCACCGAGCAGATGGGTTTCACCCTCGTTCCGGTCGATATCAATCCGGACGGGCCCGACGTTGACGCCATCGAGAAGATCGCGTCGTCCGACGATTCCGTGAAAGGCATCTGGGGCGTCCCGAAATATTCCAATCCCACCGGCTACGTTTTTTCAAACGAATGCATAAAACGTCTCGCGTCGATGAAGTGTGCCGCTTCCGATTTCAGAATATTCTGGGATGACGCCTATACCGTCCATTTTCTCAAGGACGAGCCTGCCGAACAGCTGAATCTGATGGACGCGTGCGCAGCCGCGGGCAATCCCGAAAGAGCGGTTCTTTTCGGCTCCACTTCAAAGATAACATTTCCGGGAGCCGGTATCGCGGCTCTGGCGGCGGGGGATAACACTTACAAATTTCTTCTATCGCGCATCATGAAGCAGACGATAGGACCCGACAAGCTCAATCAGCTGAGACACGTGCGGTTCCTGTCGGACAAGGCCGGCGTCGTCGAACACATGAAGCGTCACGCGGCGATCATCAAGCCGAAATTCGAAGCGGTGATCGATATCTTCCGGAAAGAATTCGGGTCTCCCGGGAACGGAATCCTCCGGTGGACCGAGCCTGAAGGCGGATATTTCATCTGCGCCAGAACGCAGAACGGATCCGCAAAAAAGGTTGTCGCCGCATGCTCGGACTGCGGCGTGCGGCTTACTCCGGCCGGCTCGACGCATCCGTACGGGATCGACCCGACGGACAGCTACATCCGCCTCGCGCCCTCGTTCCCGGACGTGGATCAGATCAGAGCGGCGGTTGAAATCTTTTCCATATGTGTTAAAATAGACGCGCTTGAAAAATTGCTGGCCGGCTGACGGCGGCTGTTTGCGCAAACGAGTTCAGGAGGTTTTGATTATGGCTGACGGGTTGAAGCTTGAATACGAGAGCAGGAACGGCTGGCTCGTTCTTGACGACAGGGACAGAGAAGAGATGGTTCGCTTTTGCGAGGATTACAAAAGATTCCTTGACGCATCGAAAACCGAAAGGGACGCTGTGGACGTTCTGGTGGCTCAGGCTGAAAAGAACGGATTCAGGGATCTGAATACCGTCGGCCGCGACGAAAAGCCTCTTCCCGGGTCGAAATTTTACGCCGTGAACCGCGACAAATCGTGCGCCTTTATCATTATCGGAAAAAACGATCCCGTTTACGGCATGAAGATGATCGGATCGCACATCGACGCCCCCAGGCTCGATTTCAAGCCCAGACCTCTGTACGAGGATTCTGGCTTCGCGCTCGCCAAAACGCATTACTACGGCGGAATAAAGAAATATCAGTGGGTCGCGACGCCTCTTGCTCTTCACGGAGTCGTTTATTCCGAAATGGGCGCCAGAAAGACGAAGATAACGATCGGCGAGGACGAGAACGATCCCGTGCTTTACATTTCGGATCTTCTTCCGCACCTTGCGCAGGATCAGATGGGAAAGAACGCGGCGTCCGTTATTACCGCCGAGCAGCTGAACGTGATAATGGGTTCGGTTCCGTCGCTTGACTGTCCTGCCGTAAACGCTGAAGCCGGGTCTTCCGGCGACGCCGAGGATGACGGACACGACGGCGGCAGGTGCGACGAGAATACCGTAAAAAAGGCGCTTCTCAAACTTATATTCGATAAATACGGCATAAGGGAAGCAGATTTCTTCCGCGCCGAGATCGAGATCGTTCCCGCCGCAAAAGCGAAGGACGTCGGACTCGACAGGGGACTCATCGGAGCTTACGGACAGGACGACAGGGTCTGCGCATACACGTCGTTCAGGGCCCTCCTCGATCTGGACGAGATACCCGAGAGCACGCTGCTTATATATATGTCCGACAAGGAAGAGATCGGCAGCGTCGGCAATACCGGAGCCCGCTCCAACTGGCTCGAGAATCTGTGCCTCGAAATCGTTTCGATGTACGACAGGTCGTACGGAATGCTCGAACTGAGGCGCGCCACGGCAAACACTAAATTCCTCTCCGCGGACGTAACGGCGGCGTTCGACCCCACTTTCCCGGAGGTCTCGGACAAGCTGAACGTCGCATTCGCCGGAAAAGGGATCGCGTTCGAAAAATGCACCGGTTCAAGAGGCAAATCCGGAGCCAGCGATGCTTCGGCCCAGCTCGTTTCGTGCGTTCTCGACGGTCTCGACAGGGACAATATACCCTGGCAGCTTACCGAAATGGGCAAGGTCGACGTCGGAGGCGGCGGAACGATCGCCCAGTTCATGGCTGATCTCGGTATGGACGTTATCGACTGCGGCGTTCCCGTTATTTCGATGCATTCTCCTTATGAGCTTACTTCAAAAGCCGACGTCTACTGGACGTACAGGGCTTACGTATCGTTCCTTCGCGGATAAGAGGGTGAGAGGCAATTGGATAATCTGAGACGGTTTCTTGTAGTTTTCTGCGCGATGCTCGTACTGGCTGCCGCCGTATGCGGCATCATTCTCGTGCGCTCTTACAACGATTCGAATAAGGAATTCGTCACCGAGCTGACCGTCGATCTTCCGACGTTCGATCCGTCCGGACAGCACGTTGAAAAAGTATTTCAAAGCAACATACTTTTCATCGTTAATGACGACGACGATCCCGTTTCGCACGAGATGTTTCTCGTGAACGTTGATTCCGTCTCCGGTTCTCTTAATTTTCTGCTGCTCCCGCGCGAGCTGAAATATAACGTTGCCTCAGCCGGTACCGTAGGCTCGTTCGGATCGATGTACGACTCGTTTTCCGGTAACGCGGCGGCTTCGTGCGCGTCGGCGATCGCCTCGTTTTTCGATATAGAGATCAGTTATTATTTCCGCCTCACCACAGAAGACGTTTCAAAAATGATCAATTCGTTTTCTTCCGAGGACAACGGTGTGCTGTTTGACATCCCTGCTGACGTATACTTCCGCGATTACGAAAGGGATATCAATATCAATTTCAAACGCGGATCGCGTTATCTGAACGGCGACGACGCCGTCGATTTTCTCAGCTTCTACAGAACGGAGGACGATTCGTACACCTCCGAAATGCTGCCTTATTACGACGGCACGGACGTAAAAAGGCAAGCTATCGTCAGTAAGTTTATCGGCGATTTCATCGTGCAGAAATTTACGGAAGCGCAGACTGATTTTTATCTCAAAAGCTTTACGGGACTTATGACTCCGTATATACAGCGCGGGGAGACGAACCTGACGCAGAACCAGCTCGAGGCTGTCGCGGAGGTGCTCGGAAGCGTCAACAGATCGCGCATGGGCTTCTATATTCCAGCCGGAGATCTGTCGTATAACGATATGGTCTATCTTGAATATAACGGGTTCGTGAAGAATATGCTTCTTGAAGAGAATATTTCCGCGTCGCCGGCGGCGGAAGTGTTCTCTCTGCGGTTCAAGACGTCATATTGACGCCGGTTCATTTTCCGTGAGCGGCGTATCCGCCGCACGAAGAGATGTGAACGGTAATGAAATGTAAAGAAAGGCGGGGTGTCAGCTCTGCCTTTTTTCGTCGGAAAGGGGATTGCTGTTTACGGCCTCCTTGAGCTATCTGCTGTTTACGTGAGTATATATCTGCGTGGTAGCGACGCTTTCGTGGCCGAGTATCTCCTGAAGAGCCCTGATGTCCACGCCGCCGTAGGTGTACATGAGCGTGGCAGCCGTATGTCTCAGCTTGTGAGTTGAATATTTCTTGGGATCGAGACCGGCCTTGATTATGTATTTTTTCACGGTATATTCGACCGTCTTCGGACTGATGCGCTTTTTGCGTTTGCTGACGAAGAGGGGACGGACGCCGCCCTTTTCAGTAACGTCTTCTCTTACGGCGAGATAGTCCGACAGGGCGCTGAGGCACGCCTGGTTGAGATATACCGTCCGCTCCTTGTTTCCTTTGCCGATGACGGTAAGCACGTCGTCGCGTATATCCGTGACGTTGATCCCCACGAGCTCGGAAAGCCGCATGCCGCAATTCAGAAATAGCGTGAGAATGCAATAATCTCTTTCTTCGAATTCCTCGCCGCCGACGGTATCGAGCAGCTCGCGGCTCTCCTCGAGCTCAAGATATTTCGGAAGCCTCTTGCTCATTTTCGGGCTTTCGAGCTCGGAGGCGGGATTGTCGTCGATGATTCTCGCCCTTGACGCGCAATATTTGAAAAAAGAACGGAGACACGAGACCTTGCGGCTCCTCGCCGCCGCCTTGTCGCCGCGCTCGGAATTCAGAAAATTCAGAAAAGCATAAAGATCAGTCAGATCCACGGACCGGAGCTGATCGATCGAAAAATCGGCAACGTCTATCTCGTCAAACTCTACGCCGCCGGCGAGGCCGCGCCTCTGCTTCATAAATCTGAAAAACATGACGAGATCGTAATTGTATTCCTTGACCGTTCGCGGAGACTTTCCGGCGATTGTGTCAAGATAAAGCAGAAAATCCTCTCCGAACGGCGGCAATATATATTTCTTCTGTTCAGCCATATCAGCTTCCGACCTCCGGCCGATCAAGCGGCAAGAATTTTGTTCAATTACTGCCCGATTATATACTATCCGGCGGGGAAGTTCAAGTTGACATCCGCGCCTGTTTGGAATAAAATCCATATGTATGCTTTTTTAAGGAGTATTTATCATCATGGCTGAATTTATTACCGGAATGAAAAGAACAAACTACTGCACGGACCTTGGCGTCAGCGATATCGGAAAACAGGTCTCCGTAAACGGCTGGGTACAGAAGACCAGAAATCTCGGAAGCCTTATTTTCGTTGATCTCCGCGACCGCTCCGGCATCGTGCAGCTCGTGTTCGATTCCGACACGCATAAAGATCTTTTTGACGCCGCCGCGGATCTCCATCAGGAATACGTTATCGCCGCGACCGGAACGGTCAGGGCGAGAAGCGCCGAAGCCGTGAACGACAGGATGGCCACGGGCGCCATAGAGATCGCGGTTTCCGCCATGCGGGTGCTGAACGCCGCACAGACGCCTCCTTTCCACATCGACGACAAGGCGAACGTTTCCGACGCGCTGAGGCTCAGGTACAGATATCTCGACCTCAGGCGCCCGTCTATGAGCAGATATCTGATGATGCGTCACCGCATCGTCAAGGAAGCGCATGATTATTATGACAGAAACGGCTTCATCGAGGTCGAAACGCCTTCGCTGTGCAAGAGCACGCCGGAGGGAGCCCGCGACTATCTCGTTCCGTCGAGGGTGCATCCCGGTAAATTTTACGCGCTTCCGCAGTCGCCCCAGCTGTTCAAGCAGCTTCTGATGTGCGCGGGCTTCGACAGATATATGCAGATCGCCAAATGCTACCGCGACGAGGATCTGCGCGCCGACCGCCAGCCGGAATTCACGCAGATCGACCTGGAAATGTCGTTCGTTGACGCCGACGACGTCATGACGATCAACGAGGGATTTATAAAGCAGCTGTTCAAAAACGTTCTCGGCGTCGACGTGAAAACGCCTTTCCGCAGGATGCCGTACGCGGAGGCGATGGCCCGTTTCGGCTCCGACAAGCCTGATATCCGTTTCGGACTCGAGCTTACCGATATTTCGGAATTCGCGGAGAACTGCTCGTTCAAAGTCTTCTCCGATGCCGTCGCTTCCGGCGGCGCCGTCAGACTGATATGCGCTCCGGCGGGCCATTATTCGAGAAAAGAGATAGACGGCCTTTCTGAATTCATCAAAACGCACGGCGGCTCCGGAATGGCGTGGATCGCCGTCTCGGACGAAGGCGTCAGAAGCAGTCTCGGGAAGGTCCTTACGGAAAACGAGATCGCTGAAATAGTCAGACTCGCCGGCGCCGGATCCGGCGACCTCATATGCATCGTATGCGGAAAGAGCTCCGGCGTATATACAGCGCTCGGAGGGCTCAGATGTTATCTCGGAGAGAAGCTCGGACTGATCCCGAAGGATGAATTCGCCTTCCTGTGGGTCGTTGATTTTCCTCAATTCGAATATTCGGAGGAAGAGGGACGCTTCGTGGCCATGCATCATCCTTTCACGATGCCCAGAACGGAGGATATTCCAAAGCTGGAATCGGGAGATCTCGCAAACGTCAAGGCTGACGCGTACGATATCGTGCTGAACGGTTATGAGCTCGGCGGCGGAAGCATCAGGATACACGACGGGAACCTCCAGAAGCTTATGTTCAACGCTCTCGGCTTTACCGAGGAAGACGCCAGCGAAAGATTCGGTTTCCTTCTCGAGGCTTTCAGGTACGGAACGCCTCCTCACGGCGGAATGGCTTACGGACTCGACAGGCTCGTCATGCTCATGACCGGCTCTGACAATATCCGTGACGTGATCGCATTCCCGAAGGTGCAGAACGCGTCCGATCTTATGACCGGAGCGCCCGATTTTGTAGACGACAAGCAGCTTGCGGAACTTTCGATTGCCCGTACGGCACTGGAAAAAGAAGGCGCACCCGCGCAGAACGACTGATATCCGATTAAATTACGGAAGATAGATATATGTTGAGAATTGGTCTGGACGTTGGTTCCACAACCGTTAAAATAGCCGTACTCGATCAGGACGGAAATATTCTTTACAGCATGTACCGCAGACATTTTTCCGATATACGGAAAACCATTTGCGGTGTTATAACCGACGCTCTTTCCGGTTACGCCGGCGAGGAATGCTATTTTTCCATAACCGGCTCGGGCGGGATGCTCGTCGCCGGGTGGCTCGGCCTTACTTTCGTGCAGGAGGTGGCGGCGCTGGGAAGAGCGGTGGAAATGCTCATTCCCGAAACCGACGTCGCGATCGAGCTCGGAGGGGAGGACGCGAAGATCACGTTTTTCCGCAATCCGGTCGAACAGCGCATGAACGGAACGTGCGCGGGCGGAACGGGCGCTTTCATCGACCAGATGGCCATATTGCTCCGAACCGACGCCGACGGTCTGAACGCTCTGTCGGAGAAGCATACGACGATATATCCGATTGCCGCTAGATGCGGCGTATTCGCGAAGACCGATATTCAGCCGCTGCTGAACGAGGGCGCCGCGAAGGAGGATATTGCCGCCTCCGTTTTTCAGTCGGTCGTGAATCAGACCATATCCGGACTGGCTTGCGGCCGCAGGATAGAAGGCAACGTCGCGTTTCTCGGCGGACCTCTCAATTATCTCCCTGAGCTCAGAAAGCGCTTTACGGAGACGCTCGGGCTGACTCCGGAGCATACTATCTGTCCTGAAAATTCTCATCTTTTTGTTGCGATGGGCGCCGCGTTCATGTCGACCGACAGAAACGGCGGCAGACCTGCCGTGCCCGTGAGGATCGACGATATACTTAAAAAGCTCCCGGACGTCATGCGGATACAGGCGTCCGAGGTCGGAAGACTCGAAAGGCTTTTTGAATCCGAAGCCGAATATGACGAATTCAAAAAAAGGCACGATTCCGAAAAGGCGCCGAGAGGCGATCTCGCTTCCTATTCGGGCCCGGTCTATCTCGGTATAGACGCCGGTTCGACGACGACAAAAGCCGTTCTTACCGGGACGGACGATCAGATACTTTATACTTTTTACGGAAGCAATTTCGGCAGTCCGTTCGATTCTGCGCTCAAAATATTGAAGGATATATACGCGAAGCTTCCTGAAAACGCCTATATTTCAGGCTCGTGCGTTACCGGATACGGAGAGGGACTCATCAAGGCCGCTCTTCGGACGGATCTCGGAGAGATAGAGACGGTCGCGCACTACCGCGCCGCCGAGCGTTTTCTGCCGGGCGTCGAGTTCATTCTCGACATCGGCGGACAGGATATGAAATGTCTGAAGGTAAAAAACGGCGTTATAAACAGCATCATGCTGAACGAGGCCTGCTCGTCGGGATGCGGCTCGTTTATCGAAGCGTTCGCCACCACGCTGAATCTCAAAATATCTGATTTCGCGAACGAGGCTCTGCGCGCGGAAAAGCCTGTCGATCTCGGCAGCCGCTGTACCGTTTTCATGAATTCCCGCGTGAAGCAGGCTCAGAAGGAAGGTGCGAGCGTTGCCGACATTTCGGCCGGTCTTTCATATTCGGTCATAAAGAACGCCCTGACAAAGGTTATAAAAATACGCGACCCGGAGGAAATGGGAAGCAAAATCATTGTTCAGGGCGGTACCTTTTACAACGACGCGATCCTGCGCTGCTTCGAGCTGATATCCGGACGCCGCGCCGTCAGGCCGGACGTCGCCGGTTTGATGGGCGCGTACGGCTGCGCTCTTATCGCGAAGAACGAATACAAGGCGTTTCCGATGAGGAAATCCGGGATCATTTCACCCGAAGAAGCCGAAACCATCACTGTCGAGAACAAAAAAGCGAGGTGCGGCCGCTGCTCGAACAACTGCCTCCTCACTATCAGCAGGTTTTCCGGCGGAGCCAGGTACGTTACCGGAAACAGATGCGAGAAGGGCGACGTGGCCGTTCCCGAATCACAAAAGGTACACGCTCCGGACCTGTTTGATTATAAATATAAAAGACTTTTCGGGCACTACGTTCCGCTTGCCGAAAACGAGGCTCCGCGGGGCGTTATCGGCATTCCGAGAGCCCTGAACATGTACGAGAATTATCCGTTCTGGTTTACTTTCTTCACAAAACTCGGGTTCAGGGTCGTGCTTTCCGCGCCTTCTTCAAAAGAGATCTACGCGCTCGGCATGGATACGATCCCGTCCGAATCGGTATGCTATCCTGCGAAATTGACGCACGGCCATATATCCTGGCTTATCCGGAACGGAGTCAGGCGAATATTCTACCCGAGCATCCCGTACGAGAAAAAAGAAGATCCGCTCGCGAACAATCATTATAACTGTCCTATCGTCACGTCCTATCCGGAAGTGATGAAGGCGAATATTGACAGCATACGCGAGGAAAATATCGAATATATCCATCCTTTTCTTCCGATATTCGACAAAAAAAGGATGCTCGAACGGCTGTGCGAGGAATTTGCATATATTCCGGGAAACGAAATAGAAGAAGCGCTCGGCCTCGCGTATGCCGAGGATGAAGCTTTTCACAAGGACGTATGCGACGAGGCCGCGAGGATAATCGACTACGCCGGTAAGAACGGCTTGAAATGCATCGTTCTTGCCGGAAGACCGTATCATATCGACCCGGAGATAAATCACGGTATTCCGTCATTGATCTCGGGCTTCGGGATGTGCGTTCTCACGGAGGATTCCGTGGCTCCGCTTGGCGGACTCGAGGCGCCTATCCGGGTCGTGAATCAGTGGTCATACCATTCGCGCCTTTACAGAGCAGCCGATTTCGTAAGAACGAGAGACGGGTTTGAGCTCATTCAGCTCAATTCGTTCGGATGCGGGCTCGACGCGGTAACCACCGATCAGGTAGACGAGATATTGAGCTCCGCCGGAAAAATATATACGTGCCTCAAAATCGACGAGGGCTCGAACCTCGGCGCGGTCAGGATAAGGATCAGGTCGCTTAAGGCGGCAATGGCCGAAAGAGACGCTTCCGCCCGGTCTTCCGCAGGCGGCGCAGGGAATGCTTCCGAATCGGACGGCGTCCGTAATGAAAAAGTGGATTCATATTCAATGCACCGCGTCCTTTTCACGAAAGAGATGCGCAAAAATTATAAGGTCCTCGCGCCGCAGATGTCTCCTATCCATTTCGAGTTCGTGGAGGAGGCGTTCAGGACGCACGGCTACGATTTTGAAGTTCTTCCTTCCGAGGACAGATCCGCCATAGACGAAGGACTTAAATACGTGAATAACGACGCCTGCTTCCCGAGCATACTCGTCGTCGGCCAGTTCGTGAAAGCACTCAAATCAGGCAGATACGATCCCGACAGGACCGCGCTGCTGATCACACAGACCGGAGGCGGCTGCAGAGCCACGAATTATATCGCGTTCCTCCGCAAGGCGCTTAAGGACATGGGACTTTCGCAGATACCGGTTATTTCATTGAGCGTGGGCGGAATTGAAAAAAATCCGGGCTTCAGGATCACTCCGGGGCTGCTGCTTTCCGGTCTTCAGGCCGTATGCTACGGAGATCTTCTCATGAGGGTCCTGTACAGGACGCGTCCTTACGAAGCCGAGCCCGGCAGCGCAAACGCTCTTCATGATAAATGGAGCGCCGTGATCAAAAAGTCGTTGAGACACCCCGATATGATCAATTTCCGCAAAAACGTCAAGGGTATCGTCAATGATTTTGATTTATTGCCGCTCAGGGACGTAAAAAAGCCGAAGATCGGTCTCGTGGGCGAGATACTTGTGAAATTCCATCCGACCGCGAACAATAAAGTCGTCGAGCTTGTTGAGGCGGAGGGCGCGGAGGCGGTAATGCCGGACCTTCTCGATTTCTTCCTTTATTCGTCGTACGGTTCGATATACAAAAACAGATATCTCGCCGACAGCAATAAGAGCGCAAGGATCTCACGGATCGTTATCAGCCTGCTCGAAAGACTCAGAAAGCCGGTCAGAAGGGCGCTTGAAAAAAGCGTCAGGTTTGAACCGCCCGCGACGATCTACCATCTGGCAGATCTGGCGAAGGACGTGCTTTCCCTCGGAAACTGCACGGGCGAGGGCTGGTTCCTGACCGCCGAAATGATAGAGTTGATTGAATCGGGCGCCCCGAATATAATATGTATGCAGCCGTTTGCCTGTCTTCCGAATCACGTTACCGGAAAAGGAATGATAAAAGAACTCAGAAGACAGCATCCGGAATCGAATATAGTCGCCGTAGATTACGACCCCGGCGCATCCGAGGTCAATCAGCTGAACAGGATCAGGCTTATGCTTACGACGGCTTTCCGGAATATGGAAAAGGAGCAATTAAAGGAGCAATAAAATGAAATTTTCCAAGGATTTCCGACTGATATCTATAATTCTGGTTGTCGAGTTATTATTTTTATCCATATTGTTTATTATCGCGTCGGTCAGATTCGGCGGCGGCAGTTCCGGCAATATATCGGGTTCCGCCGTTTCCGGGAACAATATCGGCAGAACTCTTTTTTCTCCCACCGGCCGTATGAATCTCGGCGGCAAAACGATGACCGTAACACCGGCGCCGGTCTCCACTGGCGCTCCCGCGTCTCCGTCCGCGCTCCCGACCGCGGCACCGACCTCCGAACCGGAAAAATTTAATTATTATACTTTTGATTTTTCTGAATCAGGCTACAGAACGAACAGGATCGTGGCCGACGAGGGCGGCGCGCCTTCATCCGGCATGACCTTGACGGGAGTAACCGCGGGCGATCTTACCGTGAAACAGAGCAAATCGGAATTCTATCTGGGAAATATTTCCATCGAGAATCACTACGTCGGAAAAGAACTGCCTCTTACGGAAATATTCGCGAGTCCGCTGAAGCTGCCAAAGTTAACCGGAAGCAAAAACAATCAATTCGTTGTTTTTTATACGCATACGTATGAAGGCTATTGTCTCACCGAGGAGGAGCAGCTCGTCGAAAAACGCTGGTACACTTCCGATAACAACGAATCGAACGTCGTTGCCGCCGGCACTGCTTTTCATAACAGATTGACGTCTCTCGGCATACCCGGAGTGAACAACACGAAAGTGCACAACGACGGCGCGGATGCGCTGAAATCGTACGAGCTGAGCTATGAAACGCTGAAGACGGAGATCGGCGCGAATCCCGAAACGAAGCTCGTTCTCGACGTTCACCGAAACGGTTACGGCTCGCTTTACAAAGGAAAGCTTTACGGTCCGACCGCGGAGCTTAACGGCGAGAAGTACGCGAAGATAATGTTCGTTATAGGACTCGACTACAGCAGCGAACGCGGGGAATATTCCTACGAGACCAATCCCTACTGGAAGGAGAATTTCAAGCTCGTGTTTCTGCTTCTCGAAAAGCTTGAAGAGAAATGCCCCGGAATAACGTACGGGATAGCGCTCAGAAGGACGCCTTACAATCAGAATCTTTCGCCGAATTCGCTTCTTGCTGAGATCGGGTTTGAAGGAAATCTCGCCTCGGAGGCGGCGCGGACGGCGGGACTTCTCGCGGAAACGGTCGCGGAAGTGTACAGCTGATACTGACAGCAGGACGTAATTAATATGAATGACAAAAACAGGATCAGAAATTTCTGCATAATCGCACATATCGACCACGGCAAATCGACTCTGGCCGACAGGATCCTCGAGATGACCGGCGTTCTGACGGCAAGAGAGATGGACGACCAGGTCCTCGACAATATGGAACTTGAAAGAGAGCGCGGCATCACGATCAAGGCTCAGGCTGTCAGGCTGAATTACAAGGCGAAGGACGGGGAGGAATATATTTATAATCTTATAGACACTCCCGGCCACGTTGACTTCAACTATGAAGTGTCGAGGACGCTGTCAGCTTGCGAAGGGGCCGTTCTGGTCGTTGACGCCTCGCAGGGCATAGAAGCGCAGACGCTCGCCAACGTTTATCTTGCCATCGATCACGACCTTGAAGTTATTCCTGTCATAAATAAGATCGATCTGCCCGCGGCGCAGCCCGAAGCGGTGCGCAAGGAGATCGAGGACGTGATAGGACTGCCCGCCGGGGACGCGCCTCTTATTTCGGCGAAGGCCGGGATCGGCATAGATCAGGTGCTCGAGCAGATCGCGCGGAAGATTCCGGCGCCGCAAGGCGATGAAAACGCTCCGCTCAAGGCTCTCGTTTTCGACTCCTATTACGACGCTTACAGGGGCGTAATCGTTTACGTCCGCATCATGGACGGCTCGGTAAGGCGCGGAGACGTCATCCGCTTTATGTCAACCGGTAACGAATATACCGTCACCGAGGTCGGCTGGTTCAAGCCCGGTACTTTGCTGCCGTCGGACGCGGTCAGCGCGGGCGAGGTCGGTTATATTGCCGCGGCTATAAAAGATATTACCGACGCCACGGTCGGAGATACGGTCACGCTGAAGGACAGACCGGCCTCCGAGCCTCTCCCAGGTTACAAAGCCGTTCAGCCGATGGTTTTCTGCGGCGTCTATCCGGTGGACGGAGCCGACTACGACAGTCTGCGCGACGCGCTGTTCAAATTGAAGCTGAACGACGCCGCGCTCACGTTCGAGCCTGAAACCTCGCAGGCGCTCGGATTCGGTTTCCGTTGCGGTTTCCTCGGCCTTCTTCATCTCGAGATCATTCAGGAACGGCTTTCGCGCGAATTCGATCTCGATCTGATCACAACGACGCCGAGCGTTATTTATTACGTCTACATGTCAGACGGAAGCATGATAACGCTCGACAACCCGTCGAATTATCCGGATCCCGCGTCGATAGAACGTATCGAGGAGCCGATGGTCAAAGCCACGATAATGACTCCGAAGGAATACGTCGGGAATATCATGGAGCTTTGCAACGACAGACGCGGCGAGTTTATCAACATGGACTATCTTGAAGAGACCCGTGTCGTGCTTACGTTCGATATGCCGCTCAATGAAGTCATTTACGACTTCTTCGACGCTCTGAAATCGCGGACACGCGGCTATGCTTCGCTCGATTACGAGCTTATCGGATACAGGGCTTCAAAGCTCGTAAAGCTCGATATTCTCCTGAACGGGCAGATCGTCGACGCTCTGTCTTTCATCGTTCACGAGGAAAAAGCCTATTCGCGCGCAAGGCGGATAGCCGAGAAGCTGAAGGACGTCATACCGCGCCATCAATTCGAGATTCCAGTCCAGGCCTGCATCGGCGGCAAGATCATCGCGCGGGAAACAGTTAAAGCGTTCAGAAAAGACGTTCTCGCAAAATGCTACGGCGGCGATATTACAAGAAAGAAAAAGCTGCTCGAAAAGCAAAAGGAAGGAAAGAAGCGAATGCGTCAGTTCGGAAACGTGGAGGTGCCGCAGGAGGCTTTCCTTGCGGTCCTGAAGCTTGACAGCGACAGCTGACGATCTTTTATGAACAGCTCGTTTCTGCCGGGTCTATACGTTCATATTCCGTTTTGCGTCAGAAAATGCACCTATTGCGATTTTCTTTCGTTCGGCCGTAAGGACGCGGAATCGCTGTTCGGATCCTGCGATTATCCCGGTATTTATTTTGACGCTCTTGTGAAGCAGCTCGAATATCTCGCCGGAGCCGCCGGGAGCGGTATCGGCGTATGCGGCGCAAAGGTGCCCGGAACGTTTGATACGGTCTATATCGGCGGCGGTACGCCGTGCATTCTTCCGGAAGGTATGATATACAGGCTTCTCGGTAAAATCAAAAAATTGTTCGATATATCGAACGATGCGGAAATAACGATAGAACTCAATCCGGGAGTCGTCACCGGAAACAAACTCAGCGAATATAAAAACGCCGGCGTCAACAGGGTAAGCGCGGGCATTCAGAGCCTCAACGGCGATCTCCTCAGGACGCTCGGCAGAATCCATTCCAAAGACGAAGCGCTCGGATCGCTTGCGCTCATCGGGAAATTTTTCGAAAACGTGAATGCCGATTTTATATTCGGGATCCCTTCCGTAAAAAACGTTTCGCCCGCTCAGACGGAGGAGGATATCGCCGAATGCCTCGACGCGGTATTCTCGTACGGTCTGCCTCACGCGAGCTTTTACAGCCTGATCATCGAGCCGGGTACCGACATGTACGAAAAGACCGCCGCCGGCCTGACTGAAGAATTTGACGCCGATGAAGAACGGAAAATTTACCGGCTTATATCTGCTGAAATGAAAGAAAAAGGGTATATTCATTATGAAATATCCAATTTTGCCAAACCCGGCTCTGAAAGCAGTCATAATATGAAATACTGGTCCGGCAGAGATTATCTCGGAGCCGGCCTCGGAGCCGTTTCGTATCTCGGGGTTACGGATAAGGCCTCGCGCGATCACGTGAGATTCAGGACTGTTACGTCTCCTTCCGGTTATGTCGAGGGTTCATCCGGCGGAGACGTTTACGAAACGCAGGAACGACTCGATACGGTTTCACGCAAAAAGGAATATATGATGATGGGCTTCAGGAAGACGGCCGGCCCCGATCCCCGTGATTACGGTATATTGTTCGGATCCGATCTGTTCGGTGATTTTTCCTGTGAATTGCAGGAGCTTTCCGCGGACGGATTGATCCGCCAGGATCTGTCGCTGACCGATAAAGGACTCGATTTCGGAAATCTGATTTTCGAAAAATTCATCTGAAAGCAAAGGAGGGGAGGACGGTGCGCTTCGATCTGCTCGGTATCAGAGAATTCGCTGAAATAATGACGAGATCGGGCGGACTGTCGTCCGGATCTTTTCCGCCTTCTCCCGCGAAAGCGATCGAGGGGGCAAAGCTCCACCGCCATATACAGAAGAAGCTGGCACGCGACCACGACGGATTTGTTTCCGAAAAAAGCGTTGTTTACACGTTCGAGCCGGATTCTTTCACTGAACCCTATGGCGCGGAAGCAGGACGCGACGGCGTGGATCTTTTCGATCCTTTTATGCTCGAAGGAAGAACGGACGGTTATTACGAGGAAAAAGACGTTCTTCCCGGCGCCGACGGTACGGCTTCCGGAGATAACGCCTTCGTTCCGGTGATCGTCGAGATCAAAAGCGCCGAGACGCTTCCGCCGGAAGCCGTGTTTACACATTACGTCCAGGGAGCCGTTTACGGCTACATATTGACCGCGAACATGCCCGCGGAGCAACGCGTCAGGATAAGGATCATATACGGAACTTATTCGGATTTCGATGCGACTGAGGATTTCTTTTTCGACAAAACGTGCGCGGAGCTCAGAAGCGAATTTGCCGGAATTGCGTTTCGCTATTCGCGCTTCGTCCGTTATATGAATTCTCACGCCGGAAAAATCGGACGGGAGCTTGCTTCGCTTCCGTTTTTATTCGACGAATTCAGGCCGGGGCAGAGAATGATGAGCGTAAACGTTTACAACGCTCTGTCCGGCGGAACCGTTCCGGCGATAATGTGCCAGGCTCCCACGGGCATAGGGAAAACGGCGGCCGTGTTATATCCGGCGCTGAAGGCCCTCAGAAGCGATCCGGGCAGTCACCCGGCCGTTTTCTATCTGACGGCTAGAAACGAGGGCTCGAGGCCGCCCTGCGCAGCGCTCGACGCCGTTTCGGCAAAAGCGCCGGAGCTTCGGTATATAAATCTGACCTCAAAAGAAAAAATATGCATGATGAACCGTCCGGGCGCGATTGACGGCCCGGAGACGCAGCGGTACAAATCCTGCGATCCTGCGGTATGCCCGTACGCCGTGAATCATTATGAAGGCGCGGATAAAGCTCTCGGTCGCATAATCGGATCGGAAATCAGAAAGTTTGACGTCGAAACGGTCAGAAGCCTTTCGGAAGAGTACGCCTGCTGTCCGTATGAGCTCGAGCTCGATATATCCGGCCTTTGCGACGTTATCGTTTGCGACTATAATTATCTTTTCGATCCGGAAAGCTATCTTAGAAGATATTTCGATTCAAAAAAGGGACGTTATTTTTTCCTGATCGACGAGGCGCATCAGCTTCCGGACCGGGTGAGGTCGATGTATTCAGCCTCGCTTTCGGCGAACCGCTTCGAGCGTCTCAGCGCCGGGCGCAAACGCTCCGGTCCCGGAAGGCTGTTCGTGCAGCTTGCGGAAGCGATCCGGGACACCGGCGGCGTTGGGGCCGCGGAGAACGGCGTTGTCAGCGTCGCCGCTCTTTCCGATTCGTTTGAAAAATTGATCGAACGCGTATGCGACAGGTGCGCCGAATATCTTGAAAAAAAGAGCGACGAGCAGGTGCTCGAAGCGTTCTTCGATCTTCGCCATTTCAGAAAAATGAACGAGCTTTCCAGAAACGGGCGCTATGCGAAATACGTCGTCACAGGCTCCGACGACGTGATCACGCTGGCGATGGCAGACCCGTCCGCGATCATCGGAGAAAAATGCGGAATTGCTCTCGGAACCGTTTTCTTCTCCGGAACTCTGATACCGGAGGATTATTTCAAAAAGCAGCTCGGGACGGAAGATATACCTTACGTCGGATTTCCGTCGCCGTTTCCGCCGGAAAATCTCATGGTGATCGCCGATACGGGAGTAGATACGCGCTACAGATACAGGGAAAACTCGTACGGATGTATCGCTGAGCTGATCGAAAAGCTCGGAATGGCCCTCGGAACGGGGAATTATATCGTTTTTTTCAGCTCGTACGCATATATGAACGCGGTAATCGAAAGGATGAGCGGCGATTTTTCGGATAATTATATATTCGTCCAGCCGAGAACGTCCGACCGCGAATCGAGGGACCGCTTCATATCCGGTTTCGCAGGAGACACGGACAGACTTCATATCGGCTTCTGCGTGCTCGGAGGCAGTTATTCGGAGGGCGTGGATCTTCCGGGAGACAGACTGTCCGGCGTGATAATCATCGGAACCGGCGTTCCTCAGGTCAACACGGCTACCGAGATGATCAGAAATTATTACGAGAATAACGGCGGCGGGGGATATGAAAACGCATATTTTTATCCCGGGATCAACAAGATAGCCCAGGCGGCGGGGAGAGTCATACGGACGCCGTCTGACAAGGGCTTTGTGCTGCTCGTCGACAGAAGGTTTGCTTTCCGCGACCACCGAAGCGCGCTGCCTCCTGACTGGAATTACGCCGCGGAGACCGACGGTGAAAAAATTATTTCCGCAATAGTTGATTTTATGTCATGAATTTGATAGAATAAAACTGATTGGTGATTTTGCCGATCGTATTAAATGAGAGGAGGGTTCGTTGATTGATCGACGTCACATTTGAACACATTTTTGACGCGGATTCGTTCGTAAAGACCCTTGCTTTCGTACCGGGGGACGGTCAGCCGGAAGGCGAGGGAGGCGTTGTCACCGGATACGGAGTTATCAATAACAGACTTGTTTTTACCGCCTTTGAAAGCGGAAACGATATATCGGTCCCTCACGGAAAAAAATCCGTTGAAAAGATCATCAGAACATTGGAGTCTGCAGACGCTCGCAGGGCTCCTTTTGTTTTATCCCTCGGGGGGCCTTCCGCGGATATTTCCGACGGTCAGGCCGCGCTTGCCGCGTATGCGAAGCTGCTCGGCGCGCTCGCTCCTTCGGCGAGACGTATTCCCGTTATTTTCGTATCCACGGGCAAATGCATCGGATTACACGCCGCCGTCGCGTCTCTTTGCGATTTCGTGATCATACCGGACGGCTCTGCGTTCGGAGCGTCTTCTGAACTTTTGACGAACATAGACGGCAAAGCTCATAACGTTTACCGCGGGGTGGACCGTACTTTCGGCAGCGCCGTGGAGCTTAAGGATTATCTGTCGGCTCTGATCGGGATGCTGCCGGATTCAGTTTCCTCCGGAACGCCGCGCGCGGATTTTGCCGGAGAGTTTCACTCCGTCGCGGCCGCTTCTTCCGGAAAGACCGGAGCGGAGCTGATCCTGTCGCTTGCGGACGCGGATTCTTTCGTGGAAATCGGCGCGCTATCCGGCCTTGAAACCGTAACCGGATTTGCACGTTTCGGAGGGTTTGTCTCCGGAGTGGTCGCCTTCGACGGCTCCGTGCACGACGGGCGAGTGGGACCGGAAGGGATCAGGAAGCTCGTCAGATTTTTGAGATTCTGCGTCAGATTTTCAGTTCCGTTCGTTATATTGGCTGATTTTTCCGGTATATATTGCTCCGGAGCCGACGACTGCGCGTCCGTGCCTGCGGAGCTTGCGTCGTTATCCGCTCTGCTCTCGGATATGAGAGCGGGCTGCTGCGGAAGTATATGCGTCGTATGCGGAAAAATGTGCGGACAGCTCGCCGCGGTGCTTTCCGGGTTTTATCATAATATTCCTGGAAATATCGTTTACGCTCTTGAGGGTTCTGCCGTCGATGCCGTCGACCCCGCCGCCGGCGCGCTGATGAAATACAATTCCGCCATCAGATCCTCCGCGGATCCGGCAGCGGCGAGAAAAGAATATATCGCAAAGTATTATAACGAGCATTCGCGCCCGGAATTTGCAGCAAGGAGCGGACTTGTGGACGATATTATCGCGGCTGAAGAAACGCGCGACAGGATTATAGCTTATCTTAAGATCATCTGAGCCGGAGGAAATTTATGGTCAGGAAATACAATATTACAGTAAACGGAACAAAATATGAAGTAGAAGTTGAAGAGGTCGCGGACGGCGTCAGTTCAGCCGCACCCGCGACGCCTGCCGTTCCCGCCGCGCCGGCCGTGGCTCCGGCGCCCGCCGGAAATAAAGGCGCGTCCGTTATTCCGTCGCCGATGCCCGGTACCGTCATCAAGACTCTCGTCAAGCCGGGGGAAAGCTTCAAGGCGGGGCAGGTCGTGCTCGTGCTTGAAGCAATGAAAATGGAAAACGAGATCACGGCTCCGTCCGACGGCGTGGCCGTCTCGGTATGCTCCGATGGTGCGTCTGTCTCAGCCGGCGACGTTCTTGTTTCGTATAATTGAGAGGTAGGGAATGAGCTCGGTCAAAATTACGGAAACCATACTTCGCGATGCGCATCAATCGCTCATTGCCACCAGAATGACTACCGCCGAAATGCTGCCTGCCGTCGAAATGCTCGACGAAGTCGGTTACAACGCGCTCGAATGCTGGGGCGGAGCCACGTTTGACGCCTGCCTGCGCTTTCTCGACGAAGATCCCTGGGAGCGCCTCAGAGCGATAAAGAGGCTTGCGAAAAAAACGCCGCTCCAGATGCTTCTTCGCGGTCAGAATCTTCTCGGATACAAGCATTATCCGGACGACGTGGTCGATTATTTCGTGCAGAAATCCGTCGCCAACGGCATCGACGTTATCAGGATCTTCGACGCGCTCAACGATCCGAGAAATATAGAGCGCTCCGTCAAGGCCTGCCTTCGCGAGGGCGGTCATCCGCAGGGGTGCATTTCTTATACGACAAGCCCTTACCACAACGCGGAAATTTTCGTAAACGACGCGAAGCATCTTGAGAATATGGGCGTGCGCTCCGTCTGCATAAAGGATATGGCGGGGCTGCTGACTCCCGAGGATGCGTATAAGCTGATCAGAACGCTGAAAGCGAATCTGAAGGTGCCCGTAGAGCTTCATACGCATTACACGAGCGGACTCGGATCG
>CADBOE010000019.1 GCA_902796205.1 uncultured Ruminococcus sp.
AAAATTCAGGGAAATAATTTACAAAGCCGGAAAATTGATATTGTCCGCAGGCAGAGACGATTCCCCGGGCCACAGCGTCGACCGGCTCGGCGTGGAAGCGAAAGAAGGCAGCGTAAATTTTGTGACGCGTTACGACAAAGCGGTGCAGGCGCTGCTTGAGAATGAATTATCCGCGGCGTTTCCGGGCGCTTCGTTTCTCGCGGAGGAGGATGAACCGCAGGATGCCCGGAGCGGAGCCGCGCCGGACGCCGAATACGTTTTCGTCATCGATCCAATTGACGGTACGACGAATTTCATCAGGGACTACCGCGTCTCGGTCATCTCCGCTGCCCTCCTGGAAAAAGGCGAGCCGCTGTGGGGCGCCGTTCTTCAGCCATATACCGGCGAATACTTTCATGCTGTGAGGGGCGGAGGCGCATATCTCGGGGACAGGCGCATTTTCGCGGGCAATGCTCCACTTGAAAAATCGCTGATCGTATTCGGTACTTCTCCGTATTACCGCCGGACTCTCGGCAGAAAGTCGATGGCAGCGGCGGCGGATCTTCTGATGCGGTCAACGGATCTTCGCCGCTCCGGCTCGGCGGCATACGATCTTTGCACCCTCGCCGCCGGCAGGGCGGACGGCTTTTTCGAGCTTTCGCTGGCTCCGTGGGACTATGCGGCGGGAGGTCTGATATTGACGGAAGCCGGCGGCATAGTTACAGACGCCGACGGAAAACGTCTTCCGCTTCGTCGCGGGGTAACGAGCCCGGTCATCGCCGGGAATAAATTCAATCACAGCGAGATACTCGGGATCGTCCGGCAGGCGGCGGGAAACTTTTCAACTGCCGGATGACGTCGGGAGCGTCGGGAGCGCCATTTGTAATCCGCGTCCTCCGTATGTTATAATCCGGCAATATCAGGGGGAGAGCCGCCGGAAAAATTTATCTCAGGGAGACGACAAAATGAAAAAGAAATTGACCTTTCACGGAATCAGATTGTTCAAAACGGCCGTTATCGCGGCTGGCGTTGTTACAGGAGCTCTGCTCGTTGCCGGCTTCGGCTGCACTCCACCGGTCAGCTCGCCTGTCGACGGAAACAACGTTGTGCTCGCGGTTTCCGGAATGAATTCCCCGTTCCGCATTGCCGTCGACGAATATGCCGCACAGGATTCCGACGCCGACGCGCAGCTGCTCTCGGATCTGATCGGAAACCGCTTCTGCGCGGCAATCGAAAAGGTAAAGGGCAACGAGCTCACGTCCGGCGACAAATATATCGTCGCATTCGGAGCTCCCGAGGTCTCGGAGTGCGCGGCGCTTCAGGCTGAGCTTAAGGCCAACGAATACGCCGTAAGAATCAGCAGGCGCGAGGACAGCGGAGCGATCATCGTGTCGATAGCGTACAAAAGCGGCGCGGCCAGAAAATGCGTCATTGACCGACTGATGAAGGAATTCTGCCCTAAGGGCGCGGAACGATTCGCCATACCTGACGGCACGGACATAAGAGGAAGCGTTGACCCGGCATCCCTTTTCATCACGACCGGCGTTTCGCTTCGCGACCCGTGCGTTCTGGTCGAAAACGGCACGTATTATATGTACGGGACGAAGTGGGTCTACTACAAGAATACGTCCGGGCGCCTCGACGGAGAATGGGAGGGTCCCTTCGACTGCGTGCAAGAAAAGCCGGTCGACTCGGACAAGGAATACTGGGCGCCGGAGGTTCACAAGTACAACGGAAAACATTATATGTTCACCACGTATCACAGCACGGCGAACGACCACCGCGGCTGCGTGATTCTGTGCGCCGACACGCCCGAGGGGCCGTTCGAGATGATCTCGTCCGGTCACGTCACGCCCGGCGACTGGGATTGCATCGACGGAACGCTTTATATTGACGGCAGCGGAAAGCCGTGGATGGCGCTCGTTCACGAATGGACCTGCACCGCGGACAACGTCGGACGCATGGCCGTCGCTCCGATGTCCGGAGATCTCACGAAGCTGAGCGGAACGCCGAAGGATATTTTCGGCGCGAAGGACGCTCCGTGGGCGACGGGCAATATCACGGACGGACCCTGGCTCTATACGTGCGAAAACGGCACTCTTCTGATGCTCTGGTCAAATTTTGACGCCGCAGGGTACAGCGTCGGTATGGCGCGCTCAAAGAACGGCCGGATCGACGGTCAATGGGAGCAGCTGCCTTATCAGTTGTTTTCGAAGTCGTTTTCCGGCGCTTTTGACGGCGGCCATTGCATGATATTCACTGATACGGACGGGCAGATGTATATGTCGCTCCACTCGCCCAATTCAAAAACGGGCGACCGGAAGACGCTGGCCGTTTTCGTGCCGGTCCGCGAGGAATCCGGTTTGCTGATCTGGGATATTTACAAATAAACTCCCGGTTAATTCCTGTTCATATTTCCGGACTTTATATCCGGTCAGGTCCCGACGGGCTCTGAGGCCGGATGCGTTTCAGAGCTCGTCCATATTCCACGACGCAAATGCGTTGAGATCGGAGCCGGCGAACCGTCCGCGGGCGGCTGCGTAATGCGCGGCGCACGCGATCATGGCGCCGTTGTCAGTACACAGGACCGGGGACGGATAATAAAGCCTGAGTCCGGCTCCGGCGGCTCTCGTCGCGGTCAGCTCCCTCAATGCGGAATTGGCCGCAACGCCTCCCGCCAGCGCGATCTTTGTGTCGCCGGCTTCCCGCGCCGCAGTTATAAGATTCCTGCTCAGAATATCCACCACGGCATACTGAAACGAAGCGCATACGTCCGGCACGTTCAGGGAGCCGCCTCTTGCCTTTGTATTGTTGATATAATTCAGCACGGCGGTCTTGATGCCGCTGAAGCTGAAATCGAGGCTGTCCGGAAAATGAGTTTCAGGAAAACGGACGGCGGAAGGGTCGCCGGACCGTGCCTCGCGGTCAATTACCGGACCTCCCGGATATCCGAGTCCGAGCGCCCTCGCGATCTTGTCGAACGCCTCGCCGGCCGCGTCGTCACGCGTGCGGGCGACTATGCGGAATTTTCCGTAATCCTCCACCCTGACCACGTGGCTGTGTCCTCCGGACGCCACGAGGCATGTAAAAGGCGGTTCGAGCTCCGGATGCTCGATAAAATTCGCGCTGACGTGCCCCTCGAGATGGTGGACGGGCACCAGCGGTTTGTTCCACATATAAGAAAGCGTTTTCGCGGCGGAAACGCCGACAAGCAGCGCTCCAATGAGCCCGGGTCCCGCGGTGACGCCGATGATATCGACGTCCTCCGGGCCTTTCCCTGCCTCTTTCAGCGCGCGGTCGATCACCGAATCGATCACCTCGGCGTGCTTTCGCGAGGCGATTTCCGGCACGACGCCGCCGTAAAGCTTATGAAATTCAAGCGATGAGGCAATGACGTCCGACAGGACCTTCCGGCCGTCTTCAACGACGGCGGCGGAGGTCTCGTCGCAGCTCGATTCTATTCCAAGTGTTATAAAGCCCATTGCCAACGCGCCGTCCGGTCATTTTCTGCGCGGCGTCTCATTCTGCGGCCTGCGCGGCGGCCTCTTCCTTATGGCGCCTGCTTTTTTTCGCCGCTTTTTCGTCGTTTTCGCCGCCGCTGCTGAATATCAGTTGCGGCTGTTCGCCGTTTGTTATCGTTCCCTCGGTAACGATGCAGCGCCCGACGTTTTCGAGCGAGGGGATATTGAACATTACCTCCTGCATCGCCTTTTCCACGATCGAACGGAGTCCGCGCGCGCCGGTGCCGCGTTCAAGCGCGATCTTCGCGACCGCTCTGACCGCCTCCGGCTCGAATTCAAGCTCTACGCCGTCGAACGCCAGAAGCTTTTTGTACTGCTTCACGATCGCGTTTTTCGGTTCCGTCATTATCCGGCACAGCATATCCTCGTCGAGAGAGTTCAGCGTGACGATCGCGGGAACGCGGCCGATGAATTCAGGGATCAACCCGAATTTCAGCAGATCCTGCGGCTCGACCTTCGAAAGAAGATTGTCAACGTTCAGCGACTGCTGGCTGTGTACCGTTCCGGAGAAGCCGATCGTGTTTTTCCCGATCCTTTTGTCGATTATTTTCGGAAGCCCGTCAAACGCGCCGGAGCAGATGAAAAGAATATTCGTGGTATCGATCCTTATATATTCCTGCTGAGGATGCTTGCGGCCTCCCTGCGGAGGAACGGACGCGACCGTGCCTTCGAGAATCTTGAGCAGGCTCTGCTGCACGCCCTCGCCGCTGACGTCGCGCGTAATGGAAGGGCTGTCGCTCTTCTTCGATATTTTGTCGATCTCATCGACGAAAACTATGCCGAGCTCGGCGCGCTCCACGTCGTAATCCGCGGCCTGAATGAGCCTCAGAAGAATATTTTCAACGTCCTCGCCCACGTATCCCGCTTCGGTAAGCGTCGTCGCGTCAGCGATAGCGAAGGGAACGTTCAGTATTCTGGCCATCGTCTGCGCCAGATACGTTTTTCCGACGCCCGTGGGTCCTATGAGAAGAACGTTGGATTTCTGGATCTCGCAGTCGCCGTCCGCCTCGATCTTTCCGGCAGAGCCGTCCGCGGCGCCTTTTTCACCGTCGCCGGATTTGCCGTCCGCGCCGTTCGCCTGGTCGATGGACAGTATCCGTTTGTAATGATTGTACACGGCCACGGCGAGCGCCTTTTTGGCCTCGTCCTGCCCTATCACGTATTCGTCGAGCGCGGCTTTGATCTCGGCAGGCTTGAGCAGCGTTATGCCGCTTTCGCCGAACGCCTCGGACAGAACTTCCTCGTCGCCCGCGGTTATTTCTTCGTCGTTCAGTATTTCACAGCAGAGGTCAACGCAGTCGCTGCAGATAAAGACCCCGGGACCGGCAATAATGCGCTTGACCTGCCCTTCGCTTTTTCCGCAAAAAGAGCAGCGCACGCCGTCTTTTGATTTGTTAGCCATATAATTGGTTTCCTTTCCGCCTCAGGCGAGCAGAGCGTCCGGCGTCAGTTCCGCCTGGTCATGACTTTATCTATCAGGCCGTAATCGAGCGCCTGTTCAGCCGTGAGGAAATTGTCTCTGTCGGTGTCTTTTTCGATGATCTCTATCGGTTTTCCCGTGCAGTCGCTCAGGATCTGATTGAGCTTTTTCCTCGTCCTGATGATGTGATCAGCGTGTATCTGCATATCCGACGCCTGTCCCTGGAAGCCTCCGAGCGGCTGATGGATCATGATCTCGCTGTTCGGAAGAGCGAATCTCTTGCCCTTCGTTCCGGCGGCCAGCAGCACGGCTCCCATGCTCGCGGCCATTCCGACGCAAATTGTCGAAACGTCGCATTTGATGAACTGCATCGTGTCAAAAATTGCCATTCCGGCCGTCACGGAGCCGCCGGGGCTGTTTATGTAAAGCTGGATATCCTTGTCCGGATTCTCGGACTCGAGGAAAAGCAGCTGCGCGACGACAAGGCTCGCCGTAACGTCGTTCACCTCGTCGCTGAGCATTATGACGCGGTCGTTCAGAAGTCTCGAAAAAATGTCGTACGAGCGTTCGCCGCGGCTCGTCTGTTCAACTACCATAGGTATATATGCCATAATAAAAACCTCCTTTTTGCGCCCCGGCGGGGCGCCGTACGGGCGCATGACCCGTTTCTGCCCGTTTGCGGCGGGCCGATCCGCTTTTCAGACAAATCGATGGAAAGCCGGTAACGAATGATCCGCCAACTTTCCACCTGATCCGATCGTAATTACCGCGTTAAAAGCCGCTTCAGGCTTCCCCGGCTTCTTCCTTCTTCTCTTCGCCGGCAGGCTCCTCGGGCATATCCACCGGAACAGCCGAATCCGCGACGAGATCCATGGCCATCCTGCGGACAATGTCTTTCTTTATATCTGCGTCATGGAACGAGTAGAGCTCTTTCGCCCTGGCAAGGTCGATCTTGGAATAGTCGGCAATGTCCTGATAGACCTTGTCCACTTCTTCCTCCGAAGCCTCGAGCTTCTCCGCCGCCGCTATCGCCTCCATAACGAGCCCCGTGCGGACGTTCACTTCCGCCTGGGGACGGATGCTCTCTTTGTATCCGTCGAGATCGGTGCCCATATACTGCAGATACTGGTCGATGTTCATGCCGTAATGTCTGAGATTATCGCTCATGCGTCTTATCTCGTCCTGCTGGGCGGTCTCGATCATGGGCTCGGGAATATCGATCACGGCGGCCTCGACCGCTTTCTTCACAGCCTCCTCGCGCATAGCCGCTTTCGCGCTGTTTTCCTTGCGCTCGGCGAGCTTCCTGCGGAGATCAGCTTTATACTCCTCGAGCGTGTCGAACTCGCTCACGTCGGAAGCGAAATCGTCGTTTATCTCGGGAAGTTCCTGATACTTGATCTCGTTTATCCTGCACTTGAACACGGCCGGTTTTCCGGCGAGGGATTCCTCCTGGTAATTCTCGGGGAACGTTACGTTCACGTCCACGTCTTTACCGATCTCGACGCCGACGAGCTGATCCTCGAATCCCGGTATGAACGAACCGGAGCCGAGCTTCAGAGAATAATTCTCTCCTTTGCCGCCGTCGAACGCCACTCCGTCGGCAAATCCCTCGAAATCGAGAGACACGGTGTCGCCGAGCTGCGCCGGTCTGTCGTCAACGGATACCATTCTCGCGTTCTTTTCCGCTTCTTTTTTGAGAGCGTCCTCGACGTCGTCATCCGTCACCGCGGTATCGACTTTTCTGACCTCGACGCCCCTGTACTGTCCGAGTTCAACGGCCGGCTTTACGTAAACTTCAAGAGTAAACACGGCCTTTTCATCGGAGAACTCCTTGAGTTCAACGTTTTTCGGCGACGAGACCACTTCGAGCCCGAGCTCGTCAACGGCAGCAGAGTACTCTTTATTAAGAACGTAATCAGCCGCGTCATTGTAGAGGACTTCTTTTCCGTAAACTTTTTCGACAACGTGGCGAGGCGCTTTTCCGGGTCTGAATCCGTTTATCCTGAATTCGTTCCTGTGGCGTCTGAAAGCCTCCTGAAGCCCTTCTTCTATGACCTCCGGAGTGGATTCGATCTCCAGTCCGATAAGGTTCTTTTCGATTTCATGCGATTTAACCTGCATAACAATTCCCCGTTCCGCTTTGATTTGATATTTATCAGATAACGCGGCGTCCGGCATTTTCCGGAGCGAGCCGCTGAAATTAACAAAAAAGCCTGCCTCGCGGGCAAGCCTTAATTACTCGGTCACCTGGCAAGGCCTGCACCATTTACGGTCTCTGTCAGGACCGACCCGTCTTTCCGGCCGGAGATTGGAATCACAGACCGTACCTCTTGTTGAACTTGTCAACACGTCCGCCGGTATCTACCAGCTTCTGCTTTCCCGTGTAGTAAGGATGGCACTTTGAGCAGATTTCAACCGTGATATCCTTTCTGGTCGAGTATGTGGTGAATACTTCGCCACAAGCGCACTTTGCGGTAGTCTCAAAAAATTTGGGATGAATTCCTTCTTTCATTCCTGTCACCTTCTTTCAAACCAAAAGCTTCCACCGTATATAACAGCTTTCGCCTGCCTGTTTATTCCATGCCGCCTAATTCCTGCACGGTTCTGCCGTGTGGATAGAACAGCAGTGTACATTATACCACCCCCGGCGGTAAATTTGCAACAACTTTTTATTCGCTGCCGGTCTCGTGCCGGACTTGTGCGAGTCACGCGGAGTCCGTCCGGCCGCCGTTCTCAGCGTCGGTCGGTTGCCCGATCGAGTTGTTCGGCAGTTGTCCGGCCGGTCTCAGCCGGCTGAAAATGCGGCCGTGATCCGGCTGCGATCCCCGCTGCGATAAAAGCGTTTGTCCCGTATTTATCCGGTTATTACTCCGTTCTGAGAGCTTCAACCGGATCCTTTCTTGCCGCGCTTCCGGACGGTATAAGGCCGGCAACGAGCGTCAGCAGAACGCTTATGAGAACGAGCGCCGCCGCGGCTCCGAACGGCAGGAACGCGCTCAGGTTGTTCAGCTTCGTAAGCGCGTGGATGATAAGGTTGATGGGTATCGTCAGCAGCCAGCTGACGAAGACGCCCAGCAGGCCTGCGACGAAGCCGATTATCACCGTTTCCGCTATGAACATGCTCGAAACGTCTTTTTTCGACGCGCCGAGGGCTCTCAATATGCCGATTTCCTTCGTTCTCTCCTGGACTGAGATGAGGGTTATGACGCCGATCATTATTGATGAAACGATGAGCGAGATGGCGACGAACGCTATCAGCACGTACGATATACTGTTAATGATCGTGGTTACCGAGCTCATGACGATTCCCACTATATCCGTATAGCTTATCTTCGACAGCTCATCCTTTCCTGCGTTATAATCGTCGATCATCGCTTTCAAAGAATCTTTTGCGGCGAACGTGGACGTATAGAGATTGATCGAAGCCGGATCGTCCTCGCTGAAGCTTCCGAGCTTTGCGATGTTGTCTTCGTAAGTTCCGTCGGAAAACTCGAGAGCCGACGCGTAAAGAAGAGCGCACTGATCGTCGGAAAGGGCGCCTACCGTCAGGTCGAAAGCCGCGCTCAGCTCTTCGTCAGACATGTTTTTAAGTCTTTCGTAAGCCTCCTGCGCGAATCCGGCCCTTATCTGCTCGGATGCCATCGTTTTGAAAAGCTGCTTTATGTCGTCCTCGGTCATTGCCTCCAGATAACTTCTGAGTTCACTCTCGCTCATACCGGCCTGAGCCGCGCTCTGGATCAGCCTTTCCGTCATTGATTCCCTGTCGAACCCGGCGAGCATCTGATCGAGAAGCTCCGATACCTGCTCCTCTGTAGGCGTGGAAACGATGCGTATATAAGCCTGAGCTTTTCCGGACTGATCGAGTCCGGAAGCATATTTTCTGAAAGCCTCTGCTTTTTCGGCATTGTCCAGCGTGTCGATATTGCTTTTGAACGGAAGTCCGGTGAACACGTCGACCGTGCTGTCCGCGAGCTGCTCCAGCGCCGCCTCCGAAGAGGCCGTGGCGCTGATGATGTGCTGCGTAAGCTTGTACGTGTAGCCGAGAGATCCGTCCAGCATCGGAGCGACGGCGTCCTCAGCCGGCTTTATGATACCGGAGATCTTTATCGGTATGCCGTTGTTGTAAAGGTATCTGAGTCCCGTTTCCGTTTCCCTGAGGTCGGAATAGGTGCCCGTCGTCCCGTCCTTCACGTAGCAGTCCGAATTCAGCACGAGCACGAATTCCCTGCCGCAAAGCTCCTCGTACGACCATCTCTCCTCCGGCACCTCGAGTTCCTTTCCCTCGAGAGCGGCGTCAATGATCTCGTCGAGGGATGCTTTCGTTTTTACTCCGAGAGCGTAGAGCACGAGATCCGAAACCTCGTTGTTCGAATCAAGTATCAGCACCGCCTGATCGTAGTCGCCCGGCCAGTCGCCGTAAACGAGATCGTATTGAGATTTGACGATGCCGCTGACCGTTTCGCCGTGAAGTCCGGGAAGCATCTCCTGCCAGAGGCCGGTGCTCCTCGAGCTCGACATGAGCGAGGAAATGACCGGATTTGAGACGCTCCGGGAAGGCACTGGGGACGAAGACATATCGGTCCCCCAGAATTTCGTCATTATGCTCCGCATGATCTCAGCGGTGTCGGACCGTACTATTTCACCGTCAACGTTTTTCGTATAAACGAGTGGTTCGATCCCGTACGAGTATTTGATCCCGGATATACTGCTTCCGTATTTGCTGTCCGGATCCGCCACCTGCGCGTCAAGATAAGTCTTGAACGATCTGAGATCGTTTTCGGCCACGTTTGTATTGTTCAGGAGATTCATCGTGTTATACATCGAAACTCTCTGATATACCGCATCGTTTTCATGTTTTACTTCGCCGTCCCTGCTGCCGGCAACGCTCTTTATCAGATCGTTAAGGTCAACGTGCGTCGACTCTATCGTGATCGGGTACGACGCGAGAGTGCTTTCCTGCATCTCGTCTATAAATCTGTTCGTGCCGCTTGAAACGGAATAGATGAGCGCGATGCCGATTATTCCGATGCTTCCCGCGAACGACGTCAGTATCGTTCTCCCCTTTTTTGTAAAAAGGTTGTTTACCGAAAGCATCATGGCGGTAAAGAAAGACATCGAGGGCTTCTTTTTCCTGCCGTCCCGCTTCGCTTTTTCACCGCCCGCTTCCTGTGCGGACGTATTCTCGCGAATCAGCTCGCAGTATTCCTCATCGCTTACCGGAGCGGTATCGCCCGTGATCTTTCCGTCCACCATCCGTATGATCCTCGTGGCGTAAGCCTCGGCAAGCTCCGGATTATGCGTGACCATTATCACAAGGTGATTTTCGGAAACCTTTTTCAATATATCCATGACCTGGACGCTCGTTTCGGTATCAAGGGCGCCCGTAGGTTCGTCGGCGAGGATAATATCAGGATCGTTGACCAGCGCCCTGGCGATCGCGACGCGCTGCATCTGACCGCCGGACATCTGGGCCGGTTTCTTTTTCAGCTGGCTGCCGAGCCCGACCATTTCGAGAGCCTCCGCGGCCCTTCTGCGTCGTTCGGCGCGCGATACGCCGGAAAGCGTCAGCGCAAGCTCCACATTGCTGAGAACGTTCTGGTGAGGAATAAGATTATAATTCTGAAAAACGAATCCTATCGAATGATTTCTGTACGTGTCCCAGTCGCGGGCGCCGTATTCGGACGTCGGTCTTCCGTTTATGACAAGCTCTCCTTCAGTATAACGGTCCAGCCCGCCTATAATATTCAGGAGCGTGGTTTTTCCGCACCCTGACGGTCCGAGAATGGCAACGAATTCTTTTTTTCTGAACCTGAGATCTATTCCGCGAAGCGCCTTTACCTCGCCGTCTCCTACCGGATAATCTTTTTTAATACCGTTTAATTCAAGCATAAAACCATCTTCCCGCGCGATTCCGTACTTTTTCGCGAATAAAGCTCACGAAAACGAAACGCTTTGGTATTTTATTCTTGTATTGTTCCGGTGTCAATAATCGATCCACGCCGATCTTATCGCGGCCAACGCGTCCGCCGGGTCACCAAAAGGTCCCGCCGGGTCCTGCGGGCGGCACGTACCGCCCGGTTCACCCGAGAATGCTCCTCCGGGGGACACATACTCAAGCGCTTCGGAATAAACTATAAGTCCGCTTTCCGAAAGCCCTACTGCCTGAACGTGCTCCGCAGGCTCGCCCGCGTCAGCCCTGAACCTTATCTCCCTGATGAGCGGCTCCGTGCTTTCTCCGGGAGCGACGGGGAAGAGATAATAGTAAAATCCGTCGTCTCCTTCAGCCCATCCTTCGCACGTCTCAAACGGTTCCGTCAGCATCGTCAGAACGTCGTCTTCAAACAGCAGTCTTGCGCGGATAAGGCACGTAAGATTCCCGCTGTTCAATATCCGCACTTCCTTTGTGACCGCCTCTCCCGCCGGAGGCAGCGTGGACGGCGGCGAAAACGTCTCAACGACGTCGTTTACCGTTTCCCCCGCGAGGAAAGGATTGTCGACCTTGTCCACGTCCATCAGATACGCTGCCGTTATCCCCGCGCTGAGAAGGGCCGCTGCAAGCAGCACCGAGACGACCATAACGATCACCGGCACACGCAATTTTCTGTTCAAATCCATTACTGTGTCGCCTCCTTTAAAAATTCGTCAAACCCGCGCCTCAATCTTTCCGGAAGATCGCTGTCCTCGAACAAATGCGCGCTCTGGATCCCGCGGGCGCATACTTCGATATTCACATATGAACCGGCCTGCAGCTCCCCTTCGAGAATATTCAGAAAAGTCACGCTCTCAAACAGCGGCGCGCTCTTCTCCCCCGGAGCCAGTACGCCTCCGCAATATCCGTAAGTATATTCGATATATTTTCCGTCAGATCCATTTCCGCCGTTCCTTTCGAGGAGCATCCAGCTGTCCTCCGGAGTGAATGAAAACAATTCATGCTCGGCTGCCGGTATTATGTATTTACCTTCGCTGTGGACGGTCCTGACGTTTTTTACGGGGACCCTGACCGAAATGTACGCAAGTGCCGGGACCGTGCCGTTATTTACAGCCCGCGGATCTTTAGTTATGATCTCTCCTGCCCTTACGACCCTTCCCGGCTCGAATCCGGGCTCTTCGACGTCAATATCGAGTCTGCCGGCGACGACTGTGTTTGAAGCCGTTTCCCTGTCAGTCATAAACGCCGCCGTCATGCCGGCTGACGTCAGCGCGATGGCGATCCCGGCAGCCGCAAAGACGGCCGTAAGCCCGGAAGAAGCGCGGCCGGCTCTTTTCCGTCCGTTTGTTTTTTTCAGCCTTGCCACAGCGGCAATGACTGCCATGCACGCGCCCGAAGCAAGCATAATGATCAGGAAAACCGAAACGTCATTGTCCCCCGTCTGCGGCGCCGGCTCCGCGTCTGTGCCTCCGGCCGAAAAAATCCAGTGAACTTTTCCGGCGAGATTGCTGAATTCGTTGCCCGCGTCCTTGCTGAATTCAAGTTCCACCGTAACAGGTTTTCCGTCGCCGGACTCAAACGCTCCGAGTGAGATCCCGTTACCGTAAAGCCCGTCCGCCGGAGCGGCCCGAAGCAGTCCGGAATTATCAGCGGAAGCACCTTTCACGTTCCATACGGGGCCTTTATAAACAATCCTGCCGCCGCTTCGCACCGTAACGTTTATATATTCCGTAAGCAGTTCTTCGATCAGCGCGCGGACGTGTTCCGGATCGTCGTCATGTCCCGCCGGCTCGGCTCTGAGGAATATCTCCGTCGCGCGGCCGTGACCGCTGCCGACGTTGATATTCTGTACGAGCACCTGCCCGGGAAGCAGTCTTTTGAACGATGAGAACAGATCGCCGCCGCTCCCGAACGTGAATCCGCCTTCGTTTCCGGTAAAATGCACGCCGGCGTGATCGCCGCCGTCATAAGGTCTTTCCGCGTAATCCACGCCCAGCTCGCCGTTTGTTTTTTCCCAGATCGAGATACCTCCGGCCGCGGCCTGAACCATTTCCATTATCACGATTATGCTGCCGCCTTTCCCGGAAAAGGTATTGTTGACCAGCGGGCCGTTCAGGCAGAACGACTTCATCAGCGGGGGCGTCGTTTCGCCCGGATGAAGCACGCCGAGATAGTAAAAATGGCCCGTTCCGGCGTCGTATGCCCAGTTGTCCGTATCAAAACCGTATTCGATCAGTCCGCCTGCGCCGTCAACGAGGTTTCCCGGTCCGGCGCTTTCTCCGGATATGCAGTCGCCGCCCGGAACGCCGTCCCAGCTCTCCTTCAGGCTCACGCGCACGAGCGCATCGGAGGAACCGGTGTTTTTTACGGCAACCGTTTTTTCCGCGCGATCCCCCGGCATAAGCACCGTGCCCTGTTCGTAAACGTCGATCAGTTCGCCGCTCAGATCGGCGACAGATATTATGTTGGTCGTCCGGTCCTCTCTGTACCAGCTTCCCGCGGCCATTGTCCCGGACACGGCAAATACAAGCGTCAAAAGGATCAGGGCGAAGAAATAAAGTCTTTTCATAGCTCTCTCCTAACTGTCGCGTCCCGGGCAGGGGCAGCCGGCAGGGCCGCCCTCCCGTACGTTGTCGGTACCGTAAACGTCAGCGCGAAGAATCGTATCCGCTTACTGCCGTTCCGGCCGCTATCTCGCTGTCGAGAGCCGCGAAAGCCTCGTCAGCGCCCGAAAAGTTTTTGGCCTGTATAGCTTCGGCGGCGACCTCTATTTTGAATTTTCCGAGCTTGTCAAGCTGTGTCTGTGTCCATTCAACGGGAACGGCGATATTCGTAAACAGCGCCGCTTTGTCTCCTTCACGGAGAATATCCGAATATGCGAAGCAATACTCTCCGGTATTGCCGGCGGAAACCGCCCGGAACGCCGGATTTACGTCCGGAAGCAGCGCGAGCTCCGTCGCGGAATAGCTGCAGCCTTTTACGATGACGGTCCCGGCCGTGTTTGCAGCCGCATCGTACGAGCTGTCGTATCTGATCATCTGCCATATCAGGCCGGCGCGTTCACGGTCGCGGATGATACTTCCGTCGCCGTCTCTGAACGTGACCCGCACCCTTACGTAGCTGTCGTTTTTCACGGCCGCAACGACAGGATCCTTTACGTACGTGTCTCCCGGCACGAGATCTTTTCCGTCTTCACCGTCATCCCAGTTCTTTTCTTCGAGCGAGATATCGAGCGTTCCGACTGAAAAGCGGTTCGTCCTGTCCTCGCGATCCGTCATATAAGCCAGTGTGGTCCCTACTGCGATTATCGCCAGAAGACCGATCGTAATAATGCTGAATATTATTTTTTCACTTCTTTTCATTGCTGATCCTCCATGATCAAATTAAGTTGTTCCGGCAGAACCTTTCCGCCGCCGTTTTTTGTTTCAGCAGTCGTCGGCAAGCCCGTCGGCGATCCGCTTTTTCCACGCCGCCGCGACGTCCGCCATAATGAATATGACTGCCGCGGCCGACGCCGCTGTCATCATTATGATTTTCCCGCGCCGCGTCATGACCGGCGCCAATATTTTTCCGAGAGCCGGAATGCACAGCTTTTCCACTCCCAGAACCGAACTGTACGCGACGGGAGCGTCCTCCAATCCGCCGCTGATCCCCTTAGTCTTCAGAAATCCGTTTTGCGTATCGTTTTCCAATACCTTGTGCGTAACGGTACAGGCTCCGGACGTAAACACGGCGTTATCGCCCGGTCTTATATCGGCGGGGTTTTCCGGCACGGCGATTATCAGACTGCCTACGGGCAGTTCCGGCTCCATCGACCCGGAGACGACGCAAAGAAATCTGACGCCTGCCATCCCGGCAATGATGATCCCTGCCAGAAATACCGGCACAGCTATCAGCAACGCTCTTCCGGCGATTCTGAATGCTCGTTTCATCCTTCCCTCCGCTTCATTTAAGCCCGAAAATATTCACGCAAAGCGCCGTGTGAGAAGATCTTTCCTGATTGATCACCCGGTTCACAAACGCGGCTTCCGCCAACGTTTCGTCCGCGGTCAATTCAAATACCGCAGCTCTGCCTTCGGCACGGCCGCCACGGAGAACGGTCACCGATTCCTGCTCGTACCGGATCGTTTTCAGTTCCTCCGCCCGGTATTTTCCCGCGGGCAATCCGTCCAGAAAAAAGCTTTTCGTCAAGAGCTCCGCACCCGCTCCGGCCTCACGGAGATCGTCAGCCGTAAACTCCACGTACCTGTGATATACACGCCCGCTGTCTATCCCGGTTATTCTGAAAATAAATACCGCATTACCGTGCGCCGGAACGAATTCGGCGGCATATATCGATTTTACGATCCTGATTCCTACCCTCGCCAGCTCGTTGCGGATGCTGACCTTTGACGTTTTACCGGGGCTCACCGTAACCGTGACGGGTTCTTTGCGGACATATCTTCCGCCGTGCTCCTCGCGGATAACGTACTCGCCAGGCCTCAGCCCGTCGATGAGCGCCACGAACGCCATTTCTCCTTCATGGCTGACGACGCTGTCCTCGTCAGGCAGCACTTTCCTCATATATCCTCCCGGCCCCGTCACTGTGAAGCTGACGCCGTCGAACCGGTCGTCTTCCGCGGTTTTTACGATCAGAATCTCACCGCTTCTGTAAACGTTATTAAAGCGTATCTCCGCCGTAGCGTCGGCCCTGATATTCACGGTCACGGGTCCCGTGTCCTCCCAGAGTCCGCCGTCTTCATGTATCTCGCGCACGGTATAAGTTCCCGGCATCAGCCCTTCCCATTCCGCGATCCCGCCCGCCCCGGTCGTGCGTCTTATGACCACGCCGGCGTTGTCCCTCTCCGCTCCGGCAAGCTCGAATACGAACCCGTCAACTTGCCCGCTTTCGGAGGTTTTGATTAATCTGGCACCTCCTTTCTTCTGTGTGTTCAGATAATTAAACGTCAATCTCGTATTTGCGTCTGGAGAAATGACCGTGGCCGAATGACCTTTCAATATCATTCCGTCTGCCGAGCCGCTCAGGGCATATTCGTAAAACGCGGAATGAGTCCATTTGTATCCGTCTCCGTCAGCGATCCTGTACAGAAACGTATTTGTTATGAAGCCATCGCCGTTATACGACTCCAAAGAAGGCACATATTTATCCTGACTGAGCTCAGCCACGGCAAAACCGGTACTGTTCGGCGTAAGCTCTCCGTCGCCTCCTCCGAGCGGTATATTTATCCGTATCCCGCCTCTTTCATCCGTATAAACCGTTCTGTTTATGACATTTCCCGCGTGATCCTGCCATACGACAATAAAAGGAATGCCGGAGATAACACCGTTGTCCGAGCTTTTGGAAATATTCACCTCAATGACCCTCGAATTCTTGTTTCGCGTGTTTATTCTCATATATACGGCAAAAGGATCCTGAAGTCTTCCCGCGGTGCTGAGCATCGGCTGGCATCCCGGATCGTCAGGCGCAAACAACAGCGCGGATCCCTCGTTATCCGTATTGCTCCTGCGTATGATCACCTTTACGGAAGCCGTAATCCGGCGTGTGCTTTCCACCTTTATATACGAGCCTTCCTTTATGAATTTCAGCCATTCAAGTCTGTTTCCGTTTTCGTCCTCCGCATAGAAATCCCCGGACGAAAGTCCCCCTGCGTCATAAAATGATTTCCGGTAGATACCTGATCCCGAAAAAGTCTCGTCAAGTGTCAGCGTCTCGCTCCATCCGGCCGGACCGGCGTTCAGGAACGGAGGAAGCTCAGAGTACGAACGGATAAGGCCGAGTAGGTAGTCATAGCATTTTTCGGCCGGCTTTCCTCTGACGACGGAATAATAATTGTCTTCCTCTATCCTTCCTGAGGTCATTCTGGAAACGGCGTCCGTCCTGATCCCCTGCTGATATTCCCATATAACGCATTGCGTCGCCACCCAGAAATCCGATCCGAGCGTTCCCGGAAGCGGCCCCGGTCCGTTCATGCTCATTTTTTCCTCGCTGTATCCGAGGATCGACGCATAGGCTATTCCTTTCTTAGCCGCTTCGGGCAGAACGTCATAATACGACGAAAAATCTCCGTTTACGCCTGTACCGCCCTCATATCCGGATTCGCTCCTGAACGCGAGCCCGGAAGCAAGGCAATACGCATAATGCTTTCTGCCGTTCTGAACGTCGTTCAAAACGTACAGTCTCTGCCGGCTGCCGCCGCTTTTGTACCTGACTTCGGCGATCTCGCCGCCGGGGCCGTAAATGTTCACATAATAACCGGCTTTTTTGAAATATTGAGCTCCTCCGAATCCGGTAAGCTCCTCGAGCGAACTTTCAAAAACAGAAACCGCCGGCCCGGCTGACGCCGCCGAGCATAAAACGGTCATGAAAACAGTCAGCGCAGCCGCAAACAACAACAAACAAAATCTTTTCTTGATCAAAACCCGCATTTTTCTTCCTTCACTCCTTTTCCGGCCGTTGTTTCGGCCGTTGCACGTTCCGCGGCTGTCGCGTCGGTTCCGCTCAGCCGCCCGATACTTCCTTCAATCCTTCGGTGACGCGTATTTCACAAATTGTCTTCCGACGGCAAGGTACAACCCGACAGTATTCCGGTTCGCTGACGGCGGGCGGAAATGCATCCCCTCCGCGCTAAACACGCTCCCGCCCGAAAGGGCCGATTCAAGATACGATCTCACGATCTCCGCGTATTCGCACCGCCGCCGGGCATTTCCCGCAGCGCAATACAACCCGCTCAGCATTCTCAAAATCCCCGCCTCGCCGTCTCCGTAAATTATTTCCGTTTTCTCCGCAACGGAGATCCACAGCCTGGCAACGTCGGCGCGTCCTCCGCTGACGGCGGCCCGCTCCATGATCTTCGCGCAGGAAGCCAGAAGCGAAGCCGCGTCTCTCAGAAGCCCGGTCTGCGCGGCAACGTCTCCGTTTTCCGCTCTGCCCTCCGCTGCCCATACGGCACACAACAGATGAAGCGCCGTCAATATTTCAGGATATTTCCCGTATTTTTCGGCATATCCGCAAAACCACTCCGAGACTTCGAACGCGTCGTCAGGCGCCGCCGCCAGGACAAACCCCGTCATCGCTTCCTTCATTTCCAGCTTCAGAAACGGCAGCGCCCTCCAGACCGACCTGACTATGCCTCCGTCGCCTGAATCCGCCGTATGCAGGACGAGATCCGCCAGAATATACAGACCGTTCGCGAAATTCTCCCGCATACGGGACGTAAAAAACATCATCATATCCTCCCGCCGTACCGAAAGACGAAACCCCCTGAACGGAAGCCGCTGCCGTTGACCGCGTCAGCTGATAAGCCGCTGAAGTATTTCCTCGTATTGACCGCTGTGCTCCGCTACGGAATCCGCCGCCGTCCCTTCGCCTCTGTTTTTCCGCCTCGTTCTGGCGTCGCTGTGAAATACTTCTCCGAGATATTTGTCGCTGCCCACGACCGGGTACAGATTCTCCCTGCACGCTCCGTGACCGCCGTAATTCCACGCGACGTATCTCATTTTCGAATAAACGAATCTGCCGCGCTCGGCAAGGGCCAGATAATAATCTCTGAACGATTCCATGTCCTCTATATTCGAATCCGGCGTCGCTATTATGTAATTGCACGTCTCCATCAGCTTGTTTACGAGCGCGCGGTCGTCGCTGCGGTCAACGCTGAACAGCGTCAGATCGAAATTCACGAAGCACCAGTCAACGAACCTGGCAAGATCCGTTTCTTTTCTGAGAGGCAGTTCCAGTCCGAGCTTCATCGTTCCGCGGTAGAGCATCCCGCTTTCCGTCAGGCCGGTCGTAAGCAATCCCTTCTCCGCCCATTTGTCCGCTCCATGCAGATAAAGGGATTTGTGGTCGAAAATGTACGGAAACAGTTCTTTGTCGGCGATCTTCTCGTTTTTGACGCCTGTGAAATGATATTCCAGTTTCGCCCTGCCCCTTTCCGAAAGAGAGAACACGCCCGTGCGCAGCTTCAGATTTCCGGCGGCGACACCGCATATTTCGCTTATGAAGCACGGATTTCCTTCCACCATAACGCATGACCTTCTGAAATTTCTGACGATTTCGGGAATTCCGGCGACGTTTTCCGCGCTTCCGCTCCCGCCGCCGGATTCCTCGCGCTTCGGCTTTTTCCCGAAATTGAAAATTTCCAGCTTCACCCGGCGTCTGCGCTCCGTTTTGAGCACGGCGCTTTCTTTTTCCGCCAGGACCGATCTCAGCCTGTCGGCGACTGCCGTTATCCCCGCGGGCCTCTTTTCGGGCGATGGATCGGTACATTCTTTTATCAGCTCTCCCATCGGACCGCGCACGGAGTACGAGCCGGGATAACATTCACGTCCGGTGATCATGAAGCCTATCAGAACGCCTGTCGCGTAAACGTCGCTTCTTACGTCCGCCTGACCGAACAGCACCTCCGGAGCCGTAAAATATTGACTTCCGAGTCTGCACGTCCGCCTGTTCAGCCGCTCGTTCTGCAGATCAACGCCGGCGATATCAGACGCTCCGCGCGAGACGTTGCCTCCCTGTCTTTCCGCCGCGTTGTCACCCGATCTTTCCAGCGGCAAGGCGGCCTCGTGATCCAGCAGCACGATCTCCGGTCCGCCACTGCGCAGCATTATATTCGACGGCTTCAGATCGAGGAAAACGGCCGGCGCTTTTCTGTTCCAGTGCAAAAATGAAAGTGCTTCGCAAACGCCCAGCGCTATTCCGGCGGCCTCGCTTTCGCGGAGCGGCCCGTTTCGCCCCACGTGTGTTTCAAGGGTCTCCCCGTCTATCCATTCCTCGGCGAGATAGGATCCGTTCTCATCTTCGAACGTGTCCAGCAGCCGCGGAACGTGGACGTTAATATTGTTTTTAAGCATTTCCGTTTCGTTCTTCCACGCCGGATCGCCCGGCGGCCACCGTTTGATAAATACTGTTTTTCCGCTTTCCGCGTCGTGCGCGCGAAATGCACGCTCCGGCAGCAATTCGCCGGTTATTTGATATTTTCCGTCTGATAAAAATTTCATTCACGGCGCTCCTTTCGTTTTTCCGCTTCATCCGGTACCGTTCGGCCGGAAGCATAGCGGCAGCTTTTTTCCGCTCAGGGACGTTCCCTCGTTCAGATCCAGGGCAATAATGCTGTCCGCCGCATCCGCCGCACCGGAGTTCTGCCGGGAGCCGGATGATAGCACAAGCTCCATGCCTTTCGCTGATTTTTGTATAAATTTTCCGCCGTGCGCCGCCAACGCTTTCGTATAGCGCTTTTCCGCAGTTCGCCGTGACAAATTATTTTCCGAAAAGACGCCGCCTCGATTTTTGACCTCCATTTTTTGCACGCGTCCAAAGCTCGCCGAAACGCAAGAAGATGCTTCGAAGAACAGGAAGCCGAACCGCGGATCGCGGATGCAACGGGGGACAGACCCCGGTTGCCGCTCTGTCCCCACAAAGGTGCAACGTGGGACAGACCCCGGTTTCCGCTCCGTCCCCACAAAGGTGCAACGGGGGACAGACCCCGGTTGCCACCCTGTCCCCACAAAGGTGCAACGAGGGAGAAACCCCGGTTTCCGCTCTGTCCCCACAAAGGTGCAACGGGGGACAGACCCCGGTTTCCGCTCTGTCCCCACAAAGGTGCAACGGGGGACAGACCCCGGTTTCCGCCCTGTCCCTACAAAGGTGCAACGGGGGACAGACCCCGGTTGCCCGGACCCGGATTGCCGCCCCGCCCTCCGTCGCAGCCCTTCCGGACATCAGATTGCCGTAACGTCGTTATCCGCAAAAAAAATCGCCCGACCAAAGGACGGACGACAAAAACGGCGATATTGAACAATTTTATATATATTTGAAATAAAAAACGGCAAAAAACGTCGAATCAAAAGATCCGGCAGCTCCGGCCTATCCGCATACCCTCATCCGGCTCATCGGCCCTTCCGGCCTCTGCCGTTGCCTCCACGCCGCCTGAAAGCGCCCTTTATCCTGGCTCCGACGGAGCGGAAAAAGCGGCCTATCCGCCCGAAAAGGCGCGAAAGCGGAGGCTTTTTCGCCGAATCGTTGTCGGCGGAATCCGGATCGATCGTGTAATCCGGCGGAAGCTCGCCGCGCCCGATTTTCCTGCGGATACGCCCGGCAACGAACGTATCGTAAAAGAAAACCTTAACAATTGCCGCCAGCACGTCGCCGATCAGCACCCCGACGAAACCGAAAAGGTTGCCGCCGATGCCGAGTCCTATCAGCACGAGCAGCGGACTGATGCCCATTTTGTGCCCGACGACCCTCGGCGTGATGAACCAGTTGTCGAGCATCTGTATCGTAAGCACGCATATAAGCGCGCGCAGACCCATCCACGGATCCTGCACGAGGCTGATAAGAATCGTCGGAATCCCGCCGATCCACGGCCCGATATAAGGAATCATATTCGTTATGGCGATAACGGTGGCGAAAAGGATCGCGTAATTTATGCCGCCGATCAGCATGACGACGTACGCGAGGAAAAGGATCACGGTCCCCTGAAGGAGCTTGCCCGCGAAATACTGCTTGAATATAGTGTCGATCTTCCGGCCGCCGTCGGCTATCTTCGCCGCCCTGTCCGACCTGAACAATCCGGCCGTTATCTTCTTCGCCGCGGTCAGCGCTCTGTCTTTTTCGAGCAGCATATACACCGAAACGAGCAGTCCCATGAAGATCTTGAATATCCCGGATCCGGTGGCGGACAATATCCGCGGCACGTACCCGGTTATCACGTCGCTGCTGAGAAGCCCGACCAGCCAGTTCTTCACGCCCTCGATTCCGCTGACGATGCCGTCGGTGACGACCTGCGGAAGATCGAAACGCCCTCCCTCGACCACGTCGAGGTAGAATCGATACACGCGTTCGGCGAGGCTCGGAACCATTTTCGCGAGGCTCGAGACCGATTCGACGACCTTCGGAACGATCGTCACTATAAGGAACGTCAGCACAGCCGCCATCGTCACGTAGGCGATAACGATACCGACGCCGCGCTTTTTCTTTTCGGATTTGATTTTTTTGAGAGGATGAGCCGTGAGCCAGCCGACGTACGCGTTCAGGACGTATGCTATCACGAAACCGACGAGCAGATAGCCGAGCAGCGAAATGAACATTTTCCCGCCGTCTTTGATGACTCCGCGGAAGCC
>CADBOE010000020.1 GCA_902796205.1 uncultured Ruminococcus sp.
ATGGAAATACCCACGAGCGGCAATCCTTCCGTTTTCCTTATGTTCACCGCGGCCGGAAAACAGCTGCAGGCGAATACGGGCAGCACGACGGTAGGCGATATGGCGGCGCTGATGCGTGCGAAAAATATCGTTTATACCCCGGCGCTCGACGAAAGCGGCGCGGAGCGCATAGATATCAATCTGGAATCCGTTTTTGCCGCTCAGCCCGATATCATCATGGTACAGTGCCACGGTACGGAAGAGGAAGCCCGCGCACAGGTCGCCGAGGAATTCGGTAATACGGCCATATGGAAGAGCCTCAACGCCGTGAAAAACGACAAGGTCTTCTATCTCAGCAAGCTCCTTTTCCACAACAAGCCGAACAGCCGGTTCGCCGAGGCGTATCAGGTCATGGCCGAGATACTGTATCCGGACGTGAACTTTTCGTTCAAGGCTGATAAATAATACGGGGCGGCCGTGCCCCGGAGAGGACGGTTGACATTGACAATGTATCCGCAGCGTTACAAATCACATCACGACGCATCGAGCGCGCTGAAATCCGGATTTGAAATGCAGACCGACAAAAAGGCATACGTGGCCCGGCTCCTTGCCGGGCCCGCGTGTACAAGGCGGGCAATTTATATTCACGTTCCGTTCTGTACCAAGGTTTGTTCGTTCTGTCCTTTTCACAGGCCGGACGAGCTGTCGCGGCAGACGTACGACAAATACGTTATCAGCGAAATTGACCGCCTCGGCGGACTTCCTTATATGGAGGCTCCCGTTGACAGCGTATATTTCGGCGGAGGTACGCCGACGGCTCTGCGTCCCGAGCAGATGAGCAGGATCCTTGACCGGCTGAAAACGACGTTTGATATTCCGGAAGGAACGGAGATCAGCGTCGAAACGTCCGTTACCGAATTGTCCGACGAGATGACCCAGGCGCTTTCGGAAGGAGGCGTGAACAGGCTGTCCGTCGGCGTTCAGACGTTCGATGACGGCGGGAGGCGTCTGCTGGGCAGAAGGGGCTCGGGCGAAGCCGCGGCGGAAAGGCTGCGGAAGACTCTGAAAAGCGGCTTCAAAAACGTCGGTATCGATCTTATTTATAATTATCCGGGGGAAACGGAGGAAATCCTCGCCCGGGATATCGCGATCATCCGTGGGCTTGGGCTCGCCGGCGTCAGTTTTTATTCATTGATGCTGCACGAAAAGACTCCGATCATGAAAAAAATTTCTCAGGCTGACGTCGGGCTGATGGCCGACACGGGGAGGGAGCGCGTGTTTTTTGATATGATCGCGGACGGATTGTCCGGGGCCGGGTATGAGTTTTTCGAGCTGACAAGGATGATCAGGAACGGGCTCGACCGGTACGATTATATGCGGGTGAGGCACAGCGGGGGCAGCTGCATCGCCGTCGGGCACGGTGCGGGGGGCAATCTCGACAATTACGTTTATCACAATCGCCACGGCGGGCCGCTTCTCGGCGACGACGTGCCGATCAGCGCGATGGGCCGGGTGCTGGGCGACGGGTATTTTATTCTGGACGAATTCATCAACGATCTTCAGAAAATGGCCGTCGATCTGAGCGAGTATTCGGGCCGGCTGGGCTTCGATCTTGAAGAGCGGCTGAGCGGTGTTCTGGAGCGGGCAACGGCCGGCGGGCTGCTCGAGCGGCAGGGCGCCGGGATAAGGCTGACCCGGGCCGGTATTTTCTGGGGCAATAATCTGATCGATGAGTTTATCAGAGAAATTCTGAAATAAGGGCCGGCTGCACAGCGGAGCAGCGGGCGATCAACAGGGTGCAGCGGTTGGGTGCAACGGTTGGGTGCAACAGGGGACAGACCCCCGTTGCACCTTTCTCTACGCTCCGTAGAATTTCGGGAAATTTCGGGAAATAAAAGCGCAAAAGCCTTGGTACGGCTGGCTTTTCCGTATTTTCGCCTCCGCTTGAAACGCGGGTCTGTCCCCGGTTGCACCGGTTGCAGTTGTCGGCGGAACGGAATGCAGGCGGAATTACTCCACGGTTACGCTTTTTGCGAGATTTCTCGGCTTGTCCACGTCCTCGCCGCGGCCGACGGCAGTATAATATGCGAGCAGCTGAAGCGGAATCATCACGAGAGAAGTATAGAAATAACGGGAAATACGAGGTACGTATATGACAAAATCGACGTTGTCCTCGATGCTGTAATTGCCGTAGGACGTCACGGCCATCAGATATGCGCCGCGGGTCTTGACCTCATAAAGATTGCTGAGTGTTTTTTCGTAAAGCTCCGGTTGGGTCAGCACTCCAATGACAAGGCGGCCGTTTTCGATCAGCGAGATCGTGCCGTGCTTCAGCTCGCCCGCCGCATAAGCCTCGGAATGGATATAGCTGATTTCTTTCATTTTCAGACTGCCCTCGAGACAGGCTGCGTAATCGATGCCGCGGCCCATGTAAAAGACGTCGCGCGTGTTGACCAGCTTCGACGCAAACCACTGGACGCGTTCCTTTTCAGAAAGAAGTTTTTCGACCTTTTCCGGAAGAGTTTCGAGCTCTTCAAGCAGCTCCGAACACTCCTCCGGGCTTACGGCGCCGTGCGATCCGGCGAGCGCGAGTGCGAGCAGATACATTGACACGAGCTGCGCGCTGTAAGCCTTTGTCGTTGCCACCGCGATCTCGGGCCCGGCTTTTGTATAAAAAACGCAATCCGCCTCGCGCGCGATCGACGAACCGACGACGTTGACCACCGCCAGCGTCAGAATGCCGGCGGCTTTCGCCTTTCTGAGCGCCGAAAGGCTGTCCGCGGTTTCGCCCGACTGCGAAATTATCACCGCGAGGGTGCCGTCGGCCGCGGGAACGCTTCTGTATCTGTATTCTGAGGCAAGTTCGACGCGCACCGGCACGTTCGCGAGCTGCTCGATCACGTATTGTCCCGCGATTCCGGCGTGATATGCCGAACCGCAGGCAACGATCAGCACCTGCCTGATGCCGGCGAGAGTGTCGTTGTCAACTCCGATATCGATCACTCCGTCGTTGACCGCGCTGTGCAGAGTGTCGGCGATCACCCCGGGCTGCTCGTGTATTTCCTTCAGCATGAAATGTTCAAACCCGCCTTTTTCGGCAGCTTCCGCGGTAAACGTGATTTCGGTCGGCTCTTTTCCGATTTCGTCGCCGTTGAGGTCGTAGAAATGCGCCTCGCCCGGCAGCAGCCGAGCCATTTCCATGTTGCCGACGTAATAAACAGTGCGGGTGTGCTCGAGAATCGCGGGGACGTCCGACGCGACGAACGTTTCGCCGCCGGCAATTCCGACGATCATCGGGCTGTCCTTCCGCATCACGTAGATCTCGCCCGGGCAATCCTTGAACATGACCTCGATCGCGTACGAGCCGCGGATCCTGACCATCGACCGTGCAATGGCGTCGACAGGCCCGAGCCGGTATTTCCGGTAATAGTAGTCAATGAGCTTTATGGCGGCTTCGGTGTCTGTGTCGCTGTAGAATTCGTATCCGTGGCGGGCAAGTTTTTCGCGAATTTCGCGGTAGTTTTCGATTATTCCGTTGTGGACGCCGACAACGTTCGATTCGACCGGTCCGCAGCCTGAGCCGGTGCAGTTTCCGCTGACGTGCGGATGCGCGTTTCTCCTGTCGGAGACGCCGTGCGTCGCCCATCGGGTGTGGCCAATGCCGCAGGTGCCTTCAATTGCTTTTCCGTTGTCTGTTTTTTCGCGTAAATTGTTTAATTTTCCTTCGGATTTTATGACTTCCGCCAGTTTTTCTCCGTCGCGGACGGCAATGCCCGCAGAGTCGTATCCCCGGTATTCAAGTTTTCCAAGGCCGTCAAGAAGTATGGCCGCAGCCTGGCGGCGCCCCGTGAACCCTACTATTCCGCACATAAGTGAACCTCCGTTTGTGTTTTCTCGTTCGTCTTCTCACTCGTTGTTCCCGCACGCGTTTGCGCACGGTTACGATTATTCACACGACCGTCCCGCGTGCCGTGTCGATGCCCGGCGCGCCGATTCTGCGTGTATTGTAAAACGTGTATTGTAAAAAGTGTCGAGAAAACCTCTGTTACAGTTTTGATTCTGCTTTTTCCTTTTTCTCTGCGGCTCACTTGCGGCCGCGGCAGCATCCGCCGAATATTTCGATAACTGCCGTCCTCGTCAACCTTCCGGTCCCGGCGCTGATAACGTCCCGCCTGCCTCCTTGCGCAGGTCGTTATTTTCCGTTTCGCCGGCGCGGCGTTCATCCGCGGCGGCAATGCCGATTATACCTTTCGCTCAGGCCGCTGTCAATCTTTCGCTCTGTCTAATCCGGGCCTGAAACCGGTGGCTGAACCCGGGTCTGTCCCCCGTTGCGGCTGACTCTACCAATCGTAGAATTGCGGGAAATAACGGAAAATAAAGTCGCAAAAGCGTTGATACAGCTGGCTTTTCGACATTTTGTCCTCGAAGGCAAAAATGTCGGCAACCCGGGTCTGTCCCCCGTTGCCGGCTTGCGGGGACAAGTGCGAAACCCGGGTCTGTCCCCGGTTGCGCACCCGGCCGCGCATACGGCCGCACACCCGGCTGCAGCAAATGAAAAACCGGGGTCTGTCCCCGGTTGCCGACAAATGAAAAATAAAAAAAGTAAAGTAAAAATCAGAGAAAATCGCCGCCGGCGATATCGTCGACGTTGCCGCCGATGTCGGTGATCAGGCGCAATATTTCATGAAGAGCGCCGGGCTGACCGGCCTCCTTCGCCAGCGAAATCGCATAGCGACGCAGGAGCGGAATGGCGCGTTGATCGCGGAACTCAGCAAAAATGATTGCCTCTTCGTGAAGGCGCGGATCGGAAACATTCATCATTGACCGGAACTTCGCCTTCAGCGCCGAAAAAACGGCGTCGCGGCGCTCGCCCTTGAGCGCCTCCTGAAACTGTCCGCACGCCACCGCGAGCGCATAACGGCGGAACTCGGGTTGTCCGCCGTCCGGATTCATCAGCCCGATCAGCTCGGAAGCATCCAGGCGGCTCACCATAACCAGCGACAGGACCTCCAAAAGTGCGTCGTCGTCCTTCTCCGACAGGCGCAGAAACGCCCGGCGGGCGACGTCGAGATCGGCCGGATCGCCGGACAGAAGGCAGTTATTGAAATACTGTATAAGAAGCGTTATCTCGTCGCTGTCGCGATCCCATTCGCCGCGCCGCCGGTCGCCGTAATATTTGACCTCTTCCTCCGGCTCGGTAAACAGCCTGCACGAAAGTACCGTATCCCGCACGAAGCCGTCCGTATCGGCAGGCATCAGCGTCCCGTTGTCCCCGTCCATAATCAAACCGTCATCCTTTCTTCTTCGGCGACGAATAAAACAGCCGGCGAAGCAGTGGATTTTTCACCTCTCCGCGGAATATCCGTTTTCCCCGAAATCCCATCCAATAACCGAACGCCGGCGCAGGCAGCGTAAGAAGTCCTGCGGCGAGCGCCCGCAGATAAGTCACGTCCGGCACCGGGCAAATCTCGCGCGGCGCCCCCTCGACAAGCCTCAAAATCCAGTAAAAAGGCATATAGACCGCGAGCTTCAGGTAGCCGTTCAGCGTCTCGATCACGAATTTCGGATGGTGGACCACCACGTACTTGTCCGCGACGAATACGATCACGCACCCGACGGCGGAAACGATGACGTAGCAAATCGCCGCGCACACGAGCCCCTTAAGCGGATAACGCGCCCAGCCGTACGGCTTCATATCCTTCTCGCCGAACCCGTGCATCAGCTGGTAGCCGATAACAAGATATATCAGGAACGTCACGAGCGTGTAAATGCTCAGGCAAAGGTCGGGCTTTATATACCCGATCAGCACGATCATGATAAGAGGGTATGCCGCCCAGGCCAGCACGGCAGCCATAAAATAGCTGAGCAGGCATTTCCCGGCGCCTTTTATATGAGTTTTGACGTTATCCCACATAATTTTCCCCTGTGCCCGTCCCACGGAAGCATCCCGCGCGATCGGTTCAAAATCATTTCAAATCGCATCTCCCGTCGCACCCACTGTCAACGCGCAGCGTTCGCCGACGCATCAGCGGTCAACGCGCAGCATTCGCCGCAGCACCAGCGGTCAAAATGAAGCATTCGTTGCTATCCCCGCGGTCAACGTTCGTTCACCGTCTCCGGCATTCCGCCGCACAGGCCGGCATCCGTCCGCCGTTACCTGCGATCGGCATCTCGTCCACGGCTTCCGGCATTCCGCCGCGGCCAACGCCCGTCCGCCGCAGCCGCCATTCACCCGCCGCGCGCATTGCCGGCGGCAGCTCCGGCAAACTCCGGCAGCTCCCGTCAGCCCCGCGCGTTCTCCCCGAAATTACGGCGGATCGCGGCCAGCCGCCCTTCCTCCGCTTTATCAGTCGCCTCCGCGCGGAATCTGCCGATCGAACACAGCACGTGCCCGCCGGCCCCCTCCTCGGGAAGGATCCTTGTCACCGCCGTATCGCCGCACTTCGCGACCCTCAGGCGGCAGCCGGCCTCGCAGCCGTCGCACCTGCCTGCGGAAACCGTCTCCTTCACCGGCACCTGCTTCCTGAGAAACTGCTTCTCGGTCAGCGCCCCGGTCGGGCACACGCTCACGCAAAGGCCGCACGACAGGCAATCTGTTTCCGAAAGCGGCAGACCCATCGCGGGCTGCACGATCGTATCGAAGCCGCGGCCGACGAGTCCGAGCACCGTTTTCCCGGTTATCTGCTCGCAGGCTCTGGCGCAGAGGCCGCACAGAATGCACTTATCCGTGTCGCGAACGAAAAACTCGCTTTCGACGCGCATATTCCTGTCGTGCCTGAATCCGCCGATCCGTTCGGGATGCACGTCGTACTGCCCCGCGTAACGTGCGAGCCTGCACTCGAAATAATCCATGCATCCGCATTCGAGACAGCGGTTCGCCTCGGCCTCGGCCTCCTCGCGCGTAAAGCCCTTCGCGAACTCTTCAAACGAATTCCGCCTGACCTCCGGCGCGTCCTCGGCCATTTTCACCCTTTCGGAAGGCTCCGCGAGGCGGTGAGCGTAAAGCTCCTTCACCTGCCCGTCGGTCAGTTCTCTCCTTGACAGGAACGGCTTTTTCGCGGCTTTTTCGCGGTCAACGCTTCCCGTCGTCATATACTCGTCCGCCGCTTTTGCGGCCTTCTGCGCTTCGGCGATGGCGGCAACGGCGATCCCCGGTCCCCTGTTCGTGACGTCTCCGCAGGCGAACACGCCGGGAATATTGGTCTCGAACGTATTCTCGTCGGCAACGACCGTGTTTTTCCGCGTAAGCTCGAGCCCGTCCAGTCCGGAAGGGTCGACGCCCTGACCGATCGCCATTATCACGCTGTCGACCTCGAGATCCTCGAAAGCTCCCTCAACCGGCACGGGCGAGCGGCGCCCGGAAGCATCAGGCTCGCCGAGCTCCATTATCTGCACTCTGACCGTTTTCACGCGGCCGTCGTTGCCGGCGATTATCCCGGCAGGATTGCACAGATATCTGAATTCGACGCCCTCCTCCTCGGCCTCCGTTATCTCGACGTCCTCCGCGGGCATCTCCGCACGCGTGCGCCTGTAGATCGTATATACCTTCTCTGCGCCGAGACGCACGGCGGTCCTGCAGGCGTCCATGGCCGTATTGCCTCCGCCGCAGACGGCGACGCGCTTCCCCAACCGGGGTCTGTCCCCCGTTGCCACCGCGCGGAGAAAATCGATTCCGCCGTAAACTCCGGGGAGCTCCTCTCCCGGAACGCGCATTTTGCTGCTGACCCAGGCGCCGGCGGCGACGATCACCGCGTCGTTGTCCGCCCGGAGTTGCCCGAACGTCACGTCTTTGCCGACGCGTACGCCCGTTCTGATCTCTATCCCGAGATTTTCAAGTATCGCGATCTCGCGCCTCAGCACGTCCTTCGGAAGTCTGTATTCGGGAATGCCGTATCTCAGCATTCCTCCGGCTTCAGGCATCGCCTCGTAAACGGTCACGCTGTGTCCCTTCGCAGCCAGCGAGGCAGCCGCGGTGAGTCCCGCCGGCCCCGCGCCGATAACGGCCGCTCTCCTGCCGGTCTTTACCGGATTCGGCGGGCAGGTCGCGCTCACGGCTTCGGCCCTTTCAAGGTTCACGTCGGCGGCGTATCGTTTCAGAGCCGCGATGGAAACGGGCTTGTCGAGCTGCCCGCGGCGGCATTTTTTCTCGCACGGATGCGGACAGACGCGGCCGATGGACGCCGGAAGCGGTATTTTTTCCATAATGACGGACAACGCCTCGGGCTCCATGCCGTTTGCAATCAGTCCCACGTACCCCTGGCAGTCCGTCTCGGCGGGGCAGCCTTCCATGCACGGAGGACGGCAGTCGCCCGTGTGATCCGACATCAGAAGCTCGAGCGCGAGCTTTCTCGCCTGGACGGTCCTTTCAGTATTGGTATAATATTCCATGCCGGCCGTGCGCTCGTTGACCTCGGTCGAGCAGGAACGCAAAAGCTTTCCGCCGCCCTTCGCCTCGATAACGCACATTCCGCACGCGCCGTACGATTTTACTTTCGGATCATGGCAGAGCGTCGGTATCTCTATTCCGTATCTCGCCGCCACGTCGACGATCATCTCGCCGGGTTCGGCGCTGACTGGTATATCGTTGATTCTGAATTCAATGCTCATTTTTCACGCCTCCCGCCTTATTTTCTCACGACCGCACCGAAGCGGCACGAATCGAAGCACGATCCGCACTTTATGCATTTTCCGGCGTCGATAACGTGCGCCTCCTTCACCCTGCCGGCGATGGCCCCGGTCGGACATTTTCTCGCGCACATGGTACAGCCGCGGCATTTATCCGGGTCGATCGCGTAACCGACCAGCGCCCTGCACGCGTGAGCGGGACAGCTTTTTTCTTTTATGTGGGCGTCGTATTCGTTTCTGAAATAGCGGATCGTCGTCAATACCGGATTCGGCGCCGTCTGGCCGAGTCCGCAGAGCGCTCCGTCCTTTATCGTGCGGCAAAGCTCCTCGAGCAGCTCGACGTCGCCGTCCTTTCCCTCGCCGTTCACGATCCGCGTGAGGATCTCGAGCATGCGCTTCGTTCCGAGGCGGCAATGCACGCATTTTCCGCACGATTCCTTCGTCGTGAAGTCGAGGAAGAAGCGGGCCATTTCGACCATGCACGTGGAATCGTCCATAACGACCATTCCGCCCGAGCCCATTATCGCGCCGGTCGCCGCCAGCTTCTTGTAGTCTATCACCGTGTCAAGCAGTTCCTCCGGTATGCATCCGCCGGAGGGCCCGCCCATCTGGACGGCCTTGAATTTCCTGCCGTCGCGAATGCCGCCGCCGATGCCGAATATGACGTCCCGGAGCGTTTTCCCCATCGGGACCTCGACCAGTCCGCCGCGCCTGATTTTTCCGGTAAGGGCGAATACTTTCGTTCCCTTGCTGTCCTCGGTCCCCATCGCCGCGAACGCCTCGCCGCCGTTAAGGAGTATCCACGGCACGTTGGCGAACGTTTCGACATTGTTGATATTTGACGGCTGCTGCCAGTAACCCTTCTGCGCGGGGAACGGCGGCTTCAGCCTCGGCATTCCTCTCTGGCCTTCGAGCGATTCGATCAGCGCGGTTTCCTCGCCGCATACGAACGCTCCGGCGCCCTCTTTTATCCTGAGCCGGCACGAAAAGCCGGAGCCGAGGATGTTATCCCCGAGATATCCGGCCTCCTCCGCCTGCGCGATCGCTTTTTTCAGTCTCACTATCGCCAGCGGATACTCGGCTCTTACGTAAACGACGGCCTCCGAAGCGCCGATGGCGTACGCGCCGATAAGCATTCCTTCGATGAGATTATGCGGGTCGCTCTCGATCACGGCTCTGTCCATGAACGCGCCCGGGTCGCCCTCGTCGGCGTTGCAGATGAGATATTTGCGGCCGGTCTCGCTTTTCGCGCTTCTGGCTGCGTTCCACTTGAACCACGTCGGGAATCCGGCGCCTCCGCGTCCGGCAAGTCCGGACGTTTTCACGGTTTCGATAACTTCTTCGGGCGTCATTCCGAGAAGGACCTTCCGGAGCGCCTTGTAGCCGTCGGCGTCGACGTATTCGTCAATGCTTTCGGGATCAATCTTTCCGCAGTGCCTGAGAGCAATCCTCGTCTGCTTTTCAAGAAATTCCTCATCCTCGCGGGACGGAAGATACGCCGAAAGCTCGCCGTTTTCGCCGCCGGGGTCAAAGCCTTTTTCTTCCGCGCGGGCAATTTCCTTTACCAGAAGTCCGGCAAATTTTCTGTCGGCTCTGCAATACATGACGTGGCGCGCCGCTCCGGACCCGTTTTCGTTGTAATAGAGGTCGACGATCGGCTCGAGATAGCACATGCCGTTGCAGCCCGTAATGGAGAGACGGACGTTTTCCGCTTCGCCGCTTGCCGGGATCTGCTTTTCGAGCTCGTCGTAGACCGCGTTGGCCCCCGCCGCCACGCCGCAGCTTCCTTTTCCGACTTTAACGGTATATCTGATCATTTTCCCTCACCTCTCAGTCCGCGGATGATCTCTACCGCCTTTTCGGGCGTGAGCTTTCCGTAAGCGTCCTCGTTTATCATCATAACGGGCGACAGACTGCAGCAGCCCAGGCAGGCAACGGTTTTAAGGGAAAAAAGTCCGTCGCCGGTCGTGTCTCCGTCACCGATCCCGAGCTCGTCGCATATCGCGGCCAATATCTGTTCGGATCCGTTGACGTGGCACGCCGTACCCTGGCACAGCATGATCAGATACTTTCCGACAGGTTTGAAGCGGAACTGAGTGTAGAACGTGGCGACGCCGAGCACTTTTGCCGGTTTTACGCCCGTTCTTTCCGCTATGTGCCACATCACGTCGACCGGCAGATATCCGTAGATCTCCTGCGCGTGCTGAAGGATCGTGATGAGGCTTCCCGGCACTCCGGCGTACTGCCCGAGCACCGGTTCAAGTAATTGAAGGTCGCTACCTTCGGTTTGCATACAGCATTTTCCGTTTTCCATATTACACACCCTCGTTTTTATTCAAAAACCGGTGAAATGAGGCCGCCCCCATTTCACCGTTCCGCTTCTTTTTTTATGCGCCTTTTATGCGCCGCTTCCTTGCTGCCGCCCCGGCGGTTTCACCCCGGGCTTGTCTTATTCACCGGAGGCCGGCGACGGGTTTTCCTGACCGTTTCCCTGCTCGCCGTTTGCGGGCGTCGCTTCCTCTGCCGTCGGATCAGGTGTTCCTTCACCTGTCGGCGGGACGGGAGTTCCCTCTTCGGTTACCGGGGCGGGAGTTCCCTCTTCGGTTACCGGGGCGGGAGTTCCCTCTTCGGTCCCGGGCGCCGGCGTTCCTTCGCCTGTCGGAACGGGCGTCTCCTCGGCGGTCTGCGGAGGATTCTCGGTGGTTTCAGGCGGGTTGTCGGTGGTAACCGGAGGATTTTCCGTCGTTACAGGCGGTATATCGGTCGGGATCTCTGTCGGAATCTCGGTCGGGATCTCGGTAGGCACTTCCGTGGGCACTTCCGTCGGAACCTCCGTGGGTCCTTCGGTCGGAACCTCCGTGGCAGGCCTTTCGGTCACGCGCTCGGTAGGCACTTCCGTGGCGGGAACGCCGGTCGGGTTTTCCGTGGTCCCGGTCGCAGTAGCGGTCGCGGGTAATCCGGTAACGGAAGGTCCTTCGGTCACTATCGGAGTGACGGCCGGCTCGGTGGGCACGGACGTGACGTCTCCGGGGCCGGGCGTCGCGGTGGAGAATCCGGGCACCTGCGTCGGATCGTTCTTTTTGGAATTCTTGTAGAATTTCACGCCGAGTATGACGAACAATACGATTATAACGAGGCAGAGCAGGAATACGATGAGCGCCGGCCAGATGGATCCTTCGCCGTCTCCGTCGTTCTTTCCGCCGCCTCCGCCGCCGATGCCGAGGAAGTTCTTGATCCGGCCGATAAAGCCGCCGGAGGGTTTCTCCCTGATCTCGTCGTTGGGGTCAAGCGTTTCGTTGTCCAGCTGCTCGTCGTGTACGAAGAGGCTGTTTTTGTCGGAGGGCCTTGTCTGAGCCGCTCTTTCCGACGGGTCTTTTCTGACCGTTCTGTGAACGTTCGGATCGGCCCGTCCCGCCGCCGGCGCCCCCGCGCTCTGTCCGGTGGCAAACATTCTGTCAAGTTCTTCTTCGCTTATGCGGTTGTGCCGGTCGCTCGGTCTGTCGGCGACTTTCACGTCGTCGTCAAGTCCGTCTCCGAACGTGAAGTCGGGCAATTCGCCTTCTCTGAGATTTTTGCCCTGCGCGGCTGCGGCTGCGGCAGATGCGTCTGCTTTTGCGGCATCTGCGGCGGCACGGGTCCCGGCGGCTGCGGCCGTTGCCGCTCCGGACGCCGCTGCGGCGGCGGTCCGGGCATCCGCAGCTGCTTCAAGCGGCGTTTTTCCCGCGGCTTCGTCTTCGCCAGCTCCGGCTCCGGCAGGCTCTTCACCCGCGTATGCGGCGTCCTCCGCGCCGGCGTCTGATCCGGGCGCGTCGCTGCCGTTATTATCTTCGCCGGCATAGTCCTGTCCGGCCTCCGCTCCGTCGGTCCGGTCTGTGTTTTCGGCGGAACCGGTCGCGGCTGCCTCAAAGGCCTTCGCCGCCGCTCCGGCCGCCGTTGCCGCCGCGGCTCCCGCTGCTGTTGCTGCCGCTCCGGCTGTTCCGGCTGCCGCCTGAACGTTATCCGCGGCCCCCGCTCCTTCGCCGGCGCCCGCCGCCGTCTGTACCGGGCTGCCCGCCGCGGCGATAGCCTCGTTGTCGATAGCCTGTATCGCGACGAGCGTCGTGTCTTCGGCGAATCCGCCTTCCGCAACGGCGGACATGAGCTTGTCAACTATCTCGGAAACGTTATCGCAGCCCCTGACGGTCATCTGCATTTCGTCGTGCGTGATGTTCTCGTAAAACGCACGGCTGCAGATGAGGAAAACGTCTCCCGGTTCGGTCTTCATTTCGAAAATGGCGGGAGCGAGCGGGTTTTCAGCGTTGTGTACGCCGAAATATTGCGTCAGTTTGTGTCTTTTCGGGTGCGACGCGGCACGTTCGGGAGTGAGCAGGTTGAGCTCGACCATTTTCTGGGCCTGCGTGTGATCCTCGGATATCTGACGGAGTACGCCGCCTCTGTAATGGTAAATTCTGGTGTCGCCGAGGTTTGCTGTGACAACTTTCCTGCCTCTTATACACACGAGAGCGAGCGTCGACTGAAGATTTTTTGCTTTTTCGCCGACGGCGGAGACTCTTGCTTTTACGGCGTTGTTCGTGGACTGGATGTACGCGCTTACGAACGAGGCGATGTCAACGTTCGCGGTGGACTGTCCCGCCTGCTTGAGAGTGGCGAGCTCGTCGACTTTTTTGCTGTGGTATTTGAAGAGGTTTTTGACGGCAATGAGCGACGCCTCGTCCTGGTAAATGTCCGCGCCGTAGCCTTCGCTTACCGCGTAGAGCTGCAGTCCCTTCTGATCTTTTTTCTGCGTAAGGAGGACCTGCGATGAGCAGTATTCTTCGGTTATATATTTTGAGTTAAGGTAAAAGTTGTTGCTGTTATAGCTCTTTTTTTTGCCGGGGCAAGTCGCCGCCGCCGCTCTGTAAACCATTTTTCAGCTCTCCTTTTTTCTCTCGCTGTGGCGCCAATTTCAGACAAAAAACCGCCTATATCATTATACCACAACGTTTCCGCGGCTGGCAAGACCTTTTGAGGGCCTCCGCGACGGTTGCGAGGGTGCGGCGGCGGTGGCAGCAACGGGGGACAGACCCCGGTTTTGGCGATACTCCAGGGACGGGTGCAACCGGGGACAGACCCCGGTTTTGGCGGTACTCCGGGGGCGGGTGCAACGGGGGACAGACCCGGGTTTCGACTCTGTTCCGGGCATGCTGCAACGGGGGACAGACCCCGGTTTCGGCCCCCGCTGACCAAAAGAAAATGCAGGGCTTTGTTCACGAAACCCTGCATACTAACAGTAAAAACCCGTCAAAACACGGCGAAAACACGCCGCGAACGAGAATTGCTTAATTATTACAGCAAAAAGACGCCGCCTCCGAAGCGATCACCGCTCCGGAACTTGTGCCTATGCGGTCGGCACCGGCGTTGACGACGGCAAGCGCGTCCGCGTATGAACGTATGCCGCCTGACGCCTTGACCCTGACGTGAGGAACGACCTGCAGCCGCTCAAGCTCGTCGAGAGCGGAGCGCATGAGCGCGACGTCGGAAGGAGTTGCCCCTCCGCCGGCAAAACCGGTTGACGTCTTGACAAAATCGGCTCCGGCCATAGCCGCGATGCGCGTCGCCCTCGCCTTCTCCTCGTCTGTCAGCAGCGAAGTCTCGATAATGACCTTCAGCACCCTGCCCCGGCACGCCTCGCGAACCGCCCGGACGTCGTAAGCCGCGTCCTCGTCACGCCCCTCCTTGACGGCGGCGACGTTAATGACCATATCGAGTTCGTCGGCCCCCTCGCGGACCGCGTACATAGCCTCGAACACCTTGACCTCGGTCGCGCACGCCCCGAGCGGAAAGCCAATAACGACGCAGCATTTCACGCCCGTATCGCGCTCCTCCTTAAGAAGCCTCCGGCAGAGCGGCAGATAACCCGTATTCACGCACACGCTCGCGAACCCGTACTCCGCGGCCTCCGCGCACAGCCTGCGCACGTCCGCCTCCGTTGTCTGCGGCTTCAGCGCCGTATGATCGATCATCGCAGCAATATTTTCAGCCATTTCCTTTCACTCCCTGATCTGTCCGTCGCCGTTTATAAGATATTTCACCGTTGTCAGCTCCCGGAGCCCCATCGGCCCGCGCGTGTGCAGCTTCTGATTGCTGATGCCGATCTCCGCGCCGAGCCCGAACTCGAACCCGTCCGTAAACCGCGTCGAAGCATTCACGTACACGCACGCGGCGTCGACCGACAGCTGAAATTCCGCGGCGGCATTGTAATCGTTCGTCACGATCGCCTCCGAATGATGCGTGGTATAGGCGGCAACGTGATCGATCGCATCTCCGAGCGACCCGACGACGCGCACGGCAAGGATCAGGTCGTCAAACTCAGTCGCCCAGTCGGATTCAGACGCCGCACGGAAGCCGGACGCCGGAAAGCCGGACGCGGTCAATATTTCCGCGCTCCTCCCGCAAACCCTCAGCTCGACGCCACGCGACAGCAGTTCGCCGCATATCCGCGGCAGAAAAACGTCCGCGATATCCGCGTGCACGAGAAGCGTTTCCATCGCGTTGCAGACGCTCGGCCGCTGCGTCTTCGCGTTGACGACGATCTTCGCCGCCATATCCTGATCCGCCGCCCTGTCGACGTAAACGTGGCAGTTGCCCGTGCCGGTCTGGATAACGGGCACGGTTGCCTGCGAAAGCACCGCGTTGATAAGTCCCGCGCCGCCTCTCGGTATGAGCACGTCGACGTACCGGTCGAGCTTCATGAACTCGGCGGCCGTTTCCCGCGACGTGTCCGTTATCAGCTGCACGCAGTCGGCGGGCAGCCCGGCTTCGTCAAGAGCCTCCCTGAACACTTCCGCTACGGCTTTGTTGGAATTGATCGCTTCCTTGCCGCCCCGGAGGATGCAGGCGTTGCCCGATTTCATGCAAAGAGCCGCGGCGTCCGCCGTCACGTTCGGCCTCGATTCGTAAATAATTCCGATAACGCCCAGAGGCACGCGCGTTTTCACTATCCTGAGCCCGTTCGGCCTCGTTCCGCCGTCCAGCACGTCCCCGACCGGATCGGGAAGCGCGGCGACCTGCAAAAGCCCTTCGGCGATGCCGTCGATTCTCGCCGGGGTGAGTCTCAGCCGGTCCTGCATCGAAACGCTCATTCCGTTGGCAGCCGCTTTTTCCAGATCGGTCGCGTTGGCGGCAAGTATCGCGTCCTGCCCCGATTTGAGTTTTTCCGCGGCCAGAAGCAGGGCTTTGTTCTTCACGGCGGTCGACGCTCTCCCGAGCACGCGCTCCGCCTTTACCGCTCTTTCGCCAAGTTCAGCAAGTTCAGCATGATATGTCATCGCGATCATCCTTTCCCGGGGACAAACAGCGTCCCGACGTCCGCGCCGTCAATTATTTCAAAAAGCACCGCGGGATCGCTTCCGTTTGCGATCACGGCTCTGATCCCGTCAGCGGCCGCAAGCCGCGCCGCGTGGACCTTCGTGAGCATTCCGCCGGTCCCGAGCATGCTGCCGGCGCCCCCCGCCGCCGCCTCGATGGCTTCCGACAGATCGGTGATCGTATGATACATCTCGGCTTCCGGATGCTTCGCCGGATTGTCCTTGTAATAGCCGTCGATGTCGGTGAGAATAACGAGCAGGTCAGCCCCGGTGATGCGGGCAACGACGTATGAAAGATTGTCGTTGTCGCCGAATTTGATCTCGTCGACGGCAATGGTGTCGTTTTCGTTGACAACCGGCAGTACGGCCATGCCGAGAAGTTCGGTAAACGTATTGACGGCGTTCTGCCGCGCTTCCGGATCGTCGATCGTGTCCCTGGTCAGCAATATCTGCGCCACGTGGTACCCGTATTCGCTCATCAGCCTGCCGTAAACCTGCATCAGATGCACCTGACCGACCGCCGCCGCGGCCTGCCTGCCCGCCACAGTCGCCGGCCTTTTCCCGAGTTTCAGCACTTCGGAGCCGACGCCGATCGCACCGGAGGAAACGAGTATTACCTCCCGCCCCTCGTTTTTGAGCTCCGCCATAACTCTGGCAAGTTTTTCTATTCGCCTGAGGTTCATCGACCCGTTCGGGTGAACAAGAGACGACGTACCGATCTTTATCACTATGCGTTTTGCGTCCGCCAGCGCCTTCCTGTGGTCAATGCATTCCGTTTTTTCTTCAATTTTTTTCTCTTTTTCCGCCATGTTCCCGTCCTGCCTTTTTTGCTCCGCCGGCGCGTTTCGCCGTTTGCCGTTCCGGCCGGATTATGCTGTAAATTATACTATAAACGGCGGGGCAAGGTCAACGGGCCGCAGGCGGCGGGGCAACCGGGGACAGGCAACCGGGGACAGAGTAGCGGTGCGGCAACTGGGGACATGCGGCAACTGGGGACAGACACCGGTTGCGGGAAAGCACGGGAAAAGGGCCGCAACCGGCGGCCGGGCCCGGGACAGTGCTGTTTCTTGGCTTGTGTACACTTTTGTATGGCCATGCTCCTGGGCCCGGAGCCCGGTTTTGGGCTCCTTTTAACGCCCAAAACCGGGGTCTGTCCCCAGTTGCCGCAAGGATCGAATTTTTTTCCGTCCGCCAGCCTTACGGCCGGCCGCCCGGAAAGAAAAGCACCTGAAATTACGTTAAATCAGCCTGAAACGCGCAAAACTCTAATCAGAACCAGCCCTGAACGGCCGGAATCATACAAATCAGGAAGCGCCAAGCCGGCCAGCCTTTAAATTTGAACACAAGCTGACTTCGCCAA
>CADBOE010000021.1 GCA_902796205.1 uncultured Ruminococcus sp.
CAGCTTTTGATATTGCATTCACGGCTGCAGCGACAGCGTTTGCTCCGGGTGCCGCCGCAGATGCCGCGACGGAAAGATCAGTGCCGGCCCGAACCGCGGCTGACGTTGCTTGAGAGACCGTACCGTGTGTTGCTTCCGCCGTGGTGCGTGCAAGCTCCTTCGATCCGTTTATTAGCTTCTCCGCGCCTTTTGTGCTGACGGTGTATCCGTAATCGCCGGTCTGCACGCAGTAACTCGCGCCGTCGTGCATGCATACAGTTACGGTCCCGTCGTGATTGACGGTTACATTGTCCGCCGGCACGTTTATCCTCTCTATATCGTTAATGCGAATCAGCGCCCGGTCGCCGTTAAACTCCACACGTTCTCCGGATAATCTGTATTCACGCACGGCGATCGGTGCGCTTTGCTGCAGATCTAAAATCGCGGAGTATTCGCCGGCTGCCGCTGCGTTAGATACGGCTTGCTCCGGAGTTCCAAAGGCGAGCTTGTCTATCGCATCGGCCGGAAGCAGCAGGTCGGCGTCGTTGCCTGAGACAGACTTAAGGTGCAGATGGTCACCCTCCGGAGACGCCCAAACGCGTGTCACCTCATATTCGACCGGCTCACCGTCGCGCAGAATATACAGCTTTGTGCCGATCAGTTTTTCTTCCGCCTGCGCCGACCGGATGCCGTCGTCGACGGCAGAGCGTATTTTTTCGCCGGCGTTTTTGTTGTCAAACTTTTTGAAAAGCTCGGTTTCCGGCATATTCTGTCCGTTGACTTTGTATGATGATCCTTTTCTCAAAAACGCGGCGAAGGTATTATCGTCAAGCCCTATTATGTCGGTTTTGGGAAGCTCGACCGTCATCCTGCGAGCGGTACCCGGCACAAAAAACCGCATCGCATCGGAGCTTTCGTCACGGTACAGCGTGGGGATGTTCAGCGTGATCCTGTCGCAGTTTGCAAAATCGCTTTCGCGCCCAAGCTCGCGCAGCCTTTTATCGATACGGTCATTTTCCCGCTGTTTTCTTTCGTCTTCGAGCGTATCAGCGGCAATTCCAAGGTATTCGCATTCGTCGCGCAGCCTTTTCATTATAAAGTCCGGTCGAAGTATGTCGCGCAATCCTTTGCCGGTGATCGAGTATACGTCACCGTCGAGCCGCAGCGATCCGTCGAGCCGCGCTTTGGTAAGTACCGAGATCACACGGGCGCGCAGCTTCTCGTCGGCTATGTTTTCGATGACAGAGCGGTCGAGCGTAGCGTGGACCCCTTTACCGTGCATCCGCCAAAAGTAAGACAGATCACTGCTTTTGCCTGTGAAGAAAAACTCTCCGTTAAGCGAGTCGTTGCCGGCAAGCTCCCGCATAAGTTTTCCGGCTTCGCCCGGCTCGATCGTGCTGAATCCGCCGCGGTAAGCCGAGCATACGTTTTCAAGCGTTCCGTCGATCTGTGCGTTATTTGTATTCGTCTTCGATCTGTGCTTGCATACGAATCGAGCCATTCTGAACGCCGATCTCCCGGCGCCGGCGCACAGCATAAGAGTGCTGTCGAGGCTCTGTTCATCGGAAATGTGCATTGGTAACATTTTTGAAACTCCTTTATGCTTTATTTGATGATCGTAATTACCAGCATAGCCGCTATCATTAAGAAGGCGGCAATGCGCATAATGCTTTTAAACACGTTCGTTTTTCTTTGTTTACGGATTAGCTCGTTATAGGCTTCGATCCTGTCTATCAGCTCGTTGCCGCGCTTTACGGCAACGCCGGTGTGCTGTTCGACTATACGCCGGCAATAATCGTCAAACGTTTCTGCCACCGAAGCCGCCAGATCCTTGTGATATACCTCCAGCGTCCTGTTCAGCTCCGCTTTCAGAAGATCGTTCGAGGTCTGCAGCGATTCTATCCTTTGATTCAGCGTTTCTATCGTCGCCTCTGTCTGCCGTTCGCTGTCCTCGTTCAGCATCCGGGCCGACGACATAAGCTCCTGCGTCCTCTCCAAAGATCTCTCGGTATAATTTTCGCAATTCGTCAATACCCGGCGCAGTTCTTTCAGCTGCAGCCACGCCAGCCGCGAAGCTATGTCCTCTTTCGAGAGACGTTCCAGCTCCGCGAGTTCTGCCGACTCCTCTCCCGGATCCGGCAGCTTTTTCTCCTGCTCCTCTGATACCGGTATTCCTGTCAACTTGTTCGTAAGCATGATTTATAGCCTCCTTGGTATAGTTATCTCCGAGCGATCGGCCGCGGATCCACCCGCCGGCTTTTTCCCCCGCTCTGTCCGGGTGCAGAAAAGATATCTCTCCGCGCGTCTCTTTTATCTGCACGCCGTAAACGTCGTTCAAATACCGTTTGATTTGCTCAAAGCTGCCGGTATGCTTCAGCGCGGTCTTTACTGCAAACCGCAGCTCGGCTTTCTGCGCCATGAAGTTACGTTGTCTGATCTGCTCCGGCTTTAATCCGGCATTCTTTTTGTTCAAGCCGGCTTGTCCGCGTTCCTGTATGCGCTTTTCAGCAACGGTCACGCGATCCGCGCTGCCGCTTTTGACGATGTTGCCGTCAGCG
>CADBOE010000022.1 GCA_902796205.1 uncultured Ruminococcus sp.
GCCCTTCCGCCGCCGGCGCAGGCACACGCGCAGGCGCAGGCGCACGCGCACGAGCTGTGCGCGCATGAGGATCCTCCGCCGGACCGCGAGCCGCCCGACCCGGACGATCCCGACGAGCTGAACAGGGACGAAAAGATTCCGCTTCTTCTCGCGACCGGAATATTCACGACGTTCACTCTCATAAACGTATTCGGCAGGGATCCGAAACGGAAAAGCCCGCTCTCGTTTTTGTTTTTGAGTTCGGATTCGCTTGCAGGAATATCCTTCTCCTCGAGTATCTCCTCGCTCTTGATGAAGCTTCTGCCGCACGCCTCGCAGATCTCCTTGCCTTCAGGTCTGACGGAGCCGCAGCCTTCGCAGACCGGATAATATTCCACCTTGGTGCGCGTGATCTTTTTCGTTGTCTCCGCCTTGAAATTGGCAGTGCTTTTGTACTTGCCCGCCACCGATAAAACGATGATGATTATCAGAATGGCCGGAAAAGAAAGCGTACACAGGATCGCGAACAGCGCTTCGCCGAATCCGACGGAGGATGATGACGAATACTCGTAGTTACCGCCGCCTTCGTCATTGACTATCGTTTTGGTCTCGTCGAATCCGAAAGCGTCATTAGCGTAAACCGTCCTGACGGTGAATTTTTCACCTTTCCCGAGCGACGTCTCCCACACGAAAAAACCGTCCTCGGTGAAGCACGCCGGGGATTTGCTTAGAGCCTTTTCGGCGTTCCAGCGGATCACGAGCTTTTTCACTTCGCAATCCCTGAACCATCCGGGCGTGAATTCATATACGGTCTCCCCTTTCGTAAGGAGATCCATTTCATACATATAATCCTGAACGATCTCGAATCCGAACGACACTGTCTCGCCCTCATAATAGCTGCGGTCGAGATCGATCCTTACGTACGAACCGGAGCCGCCGTCGTAGCTTATCGAACTGACGGTAGGCGTCAGCGGCTTCAGGCTGAGATACCGGTCGTTGGGAATGCCGACCAGCACCCACGAAAGAGGCCCCTCCGAATCAGAATCGAGCACCTTCCAGTCGATATGATATTCCATCGTCAGAGCGCCGTCGTCGTTGACGCCGACATCTATCTCGTAATATTCGATGCTGTCCAGATCTCCGGAGGCAAAAGAAACTGACGGAAACGCCGCGGCCAGCGCGATCAGCGCCGACAGAGCCAGGACGAACAATGACACTGATATTGAGAATTTCCCGGTCCTTTTCATCCGTTCCTGCCCCCTTTCACTCTGAGAGGACATATTCCGGCCGCTTCAGCGGAAAACCGCCTTCGTTCCACGCATTCCCTGCTGTTCCAGATCTCCTCCCAGGAGCATTCGGTGATTTTCCCGAGCGAGGGTCCGGATAGCCAGCTCTGGCATGGAACGACGTTGCCTCCCGGCGTCACGGCCATATTGCTGAGACATGCGCCGCACGTCGGAACGGTGATGCCCAGCTCGCGGCAGAAATCCTCGCTGACCCAGCCGGGCGAAGTGAAGCTTATTTCCATACCGTGTGAAAAACAATAATCCACGGCCTCGCGAAGCGTTTCCTTCATCTCGTCCCCGGTGAGCTGCAGCGCGCCGGATTCCTCTCCCGCGGCGTTGCCGGTCGTAATCAGCCCGGAGCAGGTCACGTATATGACGCCTTTTTCGTTGAGATATTCGAGTGTTCTTACGTAATCGCGGTTCAGGGTGCAAAGAGGCGTGTTTATGCTGAGATTCAGCCCCGCCGCCAGCGCGTTGTCTATCCCTGCGGCCGTATATCTGAAGCCGTCGGCGCCCACGAGAGCGTTGTGGATCTTTTCGTCGCACGAATAAAAAGTTATCTGCAGGCTGTCGAGCGAAGCCTCTTTCAGCTTTCTGCAATAATCCTGCGTAAGCTTTATCCCGTTCGTGTTCAGCCTCGTGACGAACCAGCCGGCGTACTCTATAAGCTCAGGAAGATCGTCGCGCATTGTCGGCTCCCCGCCCGTAAAAGTCACCTGCGGGATGCCTGCGGCCCTGCATTTGTCTATGATATTTTTCCATTCCGCGGTCGGAAGCTCGGCCTCGCCGGCCGCCTCCTGACCCGCCGCGTAGCAATGGACGCATTTCTGGTTGCAGTGCCACGCCCCGTTTTTCGACATGGAGCTCACGAGAAGATCCATCCGGTGCGGAGCTTTCATGAGCGGCGCGTAATCTCCGAGCGGTATATAGTCGATATCCTCCTGCGGCTCGAGGCCGCGGGCAATATTTCCGAACGTGTTCATGATGCGGAAAATATCCCGGCGGAGTCTCCCGCGCGAAACGAGCGGATAGACCTTCTTTACGGCGGAGCACGCGTTGTCAACGATGATCCCCGTCTCCTGCTCGTTTATCGGCTGTCCGCTGTACCTGTTGATCTCCGCTATCAGCGCGGTGAGCAGCACGCTCCACGCGAGATTGACCGGTATCACGTCCTGACCGTTTATTATCGCGACTCCGGGGTAAAGCTGCCCGCCTTCGTAATCCTCCTTCGGCGGCACGAAATGGATGCGCACGACACCCGGAGAATCCGGATTCAGAGTCGTATGCCGGACCTCGCCGAAATATTCCCGCGCAAAAGCCAGTTCGCGTTTTGTAGCTTTCATTTGTTCTCCTCCGGTTCCCTGCGTGTCAGAACTCTACTTCCATACCGTCGTACGAGACGAGGAAGCCTCCGGGCTCCATTGCCGCCGATATCTCGTCGTATATCGCTCCGCCGTTGTGCGAAAAATGGTTCAGACAGAATACGGTGCGCTCGTCGGCGAGCCCGTTTGCGATCAGCTTCGCGCGCATTTTTTCGCACGCGTCGGTGCCCATATGGCCGTGTTCGTACTGCGCGTACAGCCCTCCGGTGCAGTCGAGCGAAACGAAATCGAATCTTAAACCGCGTTCCGTCATATAAGTCCAGTCGCTTTCCGGGAATATTCCGGTATCGTGCGCGTAAAGGAGCGTCTTTCCGCCGTGCTCGATGATATATATGACCGATCCGGCGTTCGGGTCGTGGTCCGCGTCCATCGGGGTCACTTTGTAGCCCTCGATATCGGCGGTCGCGAATCGTTCAAGCTGCACCGCGGCGACCCTGTCCGGCGCGCAGCCGGACGTGGCGGCGGAGACAAGTTTCGTGGGTTTTTCCGTTCCGTACACGGTCAATACCGGAGCCGAACCGCCGTCGAGGTAAGCGAACCCGGTGCGACGGTTGCAGAATTCCTCCGCGTACAGGTGATCCTCGTGGGAATGGGTTATCAGGCACGAGCTTATGCGGTCCAGCGGGATGCTGTTTTTGATAAAGTGCCAGTACGTATCGGCCGGAAAGTCGATCAGCAGCCTGCCGTCGATTATCGCCTGCGACCTCGTTCGTACGTTCCGCCCGCCTTTTTCCGCCGCGAGCCGGCATGCCCTGCACGTGCAGAACAGCGCCGGCCAGCCTTCGGCGGCCGCGGTGCCGAGATATTTAATTTTCATGTAAACTGCCCTCCGGATTATTTGCGCTTGCGGGCTATCAATATTGCTCCGGCAGCCACGGCCGCGGCGGCAACGACGCCGATGATGATGAACGGAGCCGGATTTGTCTTTCCTCCGCCGGATGAATTGCCTCCCGGAGTGGCTGCGGAAGGCGAAGCCGTTTCAGCGCCCTCGGTCTGAGCCGGGACGTCTGTCGCCTTCGGGGCTTCGGTAGCCGGTTCCTGCGTGGCCGGAGCTTCCGTTGCCGGCGCTTCGGTCGCGGGTGCTTCCGTTGCGGGTTCCTCTGTCGGCACGGCGGTCGGCTCCTCCTCGCCAGGCGTCACTTTGCTGAGAGTTCCGAGCTCGAGGGTTATATTATCAATCTCGACGACGCTTCCGGCGCCGTCAAGGTCGAACCTGAGCGACGCGATACCGGCAAATTCGGCCGGATAAGCGGAGATGCTGTCGGCGGCGTATTTGCCGTCAACGAATATGTAATAGCTGTCCGAGCCTTCGGTGAACACGACTCCGAGCTGGTACACGCGGTCTGTTTCGAGCTCGCAGATGCGCTGGGAATTGCTGTTCATGAGTTCTATTTTTCCGGACGGAGCTTTTCTCACGCACAGAACCATGCCTCCCTGCCCCGTGCTGTCGGTGGGGCCGTTCTGCACTTCGCCCGTGTTCGTGACGCAGAAGTCGAAATAACCGGTAAGCGAGCGGACGTTGAAATCGAACCACGCGTATGCGGCGTCTCCGCTTTCAACGGGAAAATTAATGTTCCAGAAACGCATGTCTGCGAAATCCTTCAGTCCGAGTGAAATTCCGTCGGAGGAGCTTTCGTTCTCGAAGAGCTTCACGAACGAAGCGGGATTTATGAAGGGCGTCTTTTCTGATTTCAGGAACGGAAGTCCGCCGTTATACATGAACTGCTCGGAATCCTCGCTCGGCTGAATGAAATCTTCTTCCGCAAGGAGGAACTCCCAGTCCTCGATAAACATATCGTCCGAGCCTCTGAATTTATAGTCCGCGTCCGCGTCGGTCCTGGCGGATCCGCCCTCGGCGGTTATGAGAAGATCGTCGAAATACAGTTCGTTGACGTGTACGTCGCCGGGCTGAGCTTTCGACATCTCGCATTCCGCGGCCCAGTCGTGGCAGTCAATTCGGAGACCGGTGATCCCCGTCATCGGCGCGATATATTTGAAATTTCCGAGCGATCTGCCGTCAAGAATTATCTCGTATTCGTCCGAGCCGAGCGTGAATACGGCGGCCAGAACGTGGTCGGCGTCAGCTGTGAGCGTGTCCGCCACGAGTATTCTGTTCGCGCTTCCGTCCGGGTTCGCAATGAATATGCTGTCTTTTCCGGTATTGACGTCGGTCTTTACGGCGAATATGTTTCTCGTCTCGTTGCCGTAGTCGTCAAGATTCGGCGAGGCGGTAATGCCGCAAAGGAGCGCCGTGAAGCCGTAATTTCCGAGCACTTTGTAACGGAACGACATGCTGACCGTTACCTTTGCGCCGTCGCCGGCCGAGCGTGTGCTGAAGCCGGACGCGCGGATGTTGGCAACGCCGTTTTCATATCTCATGAGGCGGAGAGATTTTGTTCCTCCGACCTGGCCGGAAACGATTAATCCGCCGCTTTTGGGGGCGTCGCCGACATATTCTTCCATCCCGGCGGGCTTATTCCCTTTTGAATCGTTGAAAACAGCGTCTTCGCCGGTGCCGGAGGAAGGCTCGAATTTTTCGAAATCCTGGCTGTAGATGATCTCAGCGGCCTGTTCAGCCGCAAAGGAAGGCAGCCCCGCGCCCGCGAGCACCGCCGCGGCGGCAACCGCCAGAGTCAACATCAAGGTTATGATTTTTTTCATTTCATTTCTCCCCTTTCGGATTCGTATGCGATCCTGTGTTTTCATTTTTTTCTCCGGTCGTGGATTATATCACATCGCCCGCGTTTCGGCAACACGAAACGCGTCTGCCCCGTGCAACGGGGGACAGACCCGCGTTTCACCCCTGTCCCCGCGGAGGGTGCAACGGGGGACAGACCCGCGTTTCACCCCTGTCCCCGCGGAGGGTGCAACCGGGGACAGACCCGGGTTTCGCGGCGATACAATACAAACGAAAGAGCCGCGACATTGCCGCGGCCCGTACCCGTTATTCCGGTTCATTTTCTCATCCCGTTACGTCATTTCATCCTATCATCTCATAATCGGCATCAGCCTCGAAATGGGCCGTCTCCCCTGAAACAGTGATCTCGCTGTCGGCCATCCCGGCAGGTATTTCCGCCCGGAATTTGATATTCAACCTTTTCACGAAAGGCTCCGCCGCCCTCTCTTCAGCCGTGAACGCCATCCACAGCGCATCGTTCACCCACTCTGCATAGCGGGAATTGTTCATATGTCCGTTGTAATCGAAATCGCTGTAAACGGGCCTCCTCGACACGGAAAAGGCGCGGACCTCCGGTCTCGCCCCGGCGGCTTCATCCGCGTTGACCTTCGTGGCGCGGACCTCGCCGGACAGCTCAAACGGAGCCGAAAGCGTGGACGTATCCGGCATCGCCACTATCTCGGGCGTCGGCCGCACGAAATGGCGCTTGTTCACGTCGAGCAGGGCCCATTGCGAAACGATCGAACCCAGCCGGGCGCCGCTTTCATCAAAGATCTCGCCGTAACGGGCAAAAATCATCCTCAATTTGTTCTCCGGCCAGGTGTCAACGCGTATCCGCTCCCCGGTTCCGGGGTACCGCTCCATTCTGATCTCCATGCGGACAACGACGTAACACAGTCCGTGGCCGTTCCACAGCGCTTTCCAGCCGGACCCGAACTCCTCGCATTGATCTCCGGCCGTCTCCTGAAAAAAGCCGAGCAGCGCCTGTAGCCGCATCCTGTTGTGAAGATCGACCTCGGTCGCCCCGAGCCTGAAATATCTGCAATATCTGCCGTCCTGCTGTTTGCCTTCCGGTACTGTTGTCATCATAATCATCATCCCGTTTATTGTCCGCTCCGTCACGTCAGCCGGTTACCGCGCCGCAGCGCCCGCCGGCGACCCAACGCCGTATTGTCCCACGGCGTCCTCCGCGGTATCGTCAGCCGGTTATCACGCCGTAGCGCCCGCCTGCGACCCACCGCCGTATCGTCCCACGGCGCCCTCCGCGGTATCGTCCGCCCCCGGCCTCAAGCCGTCTCGATCGCCGCCGCGTCGCCGAGATGCAGCACCTCGACCGCCATCTCGCGCATCTTATACTTCTGGATCTTGCCGCTTGCCGTCATCGGAAAGGCATCCATGAACCATATATACTTCGGCATTTTATGCCTCGCAAGATGTGAACGGATGAATTCGCGCATCTCGTCCTCATCCGCGGTCACGCCCGCCTTCAGAATGATGCAGGCGCACACCTCCTCGCCGTAATTCTTGTCAGGAACGCCTATGACCTGCACGTCCTGCACTTTCGGATTCGTGTAAAGGAACTCCTCGAGCTCTTTCGGATAAATATTCTCTCCGCCGCGGATGATCATATCCTTTATCCGCCCCGTGATATGAAAATAGCCTTCCCCGTCGATCGTGGCGAGGTCCCCCGAATGGAGCCAGCCTTCGGCGTCGATCGCCAGCGCGGTGGCCTCGGGCATGTTGTAATACCCTTTCATAACTGAATAACCGCGGACAACGACCTCCCCCGGAGTACCGGCGGGCACGTCCTCGCCCGTTTCGGGGTCAACGCATTTCACTTCGACGAACGGCATTTTGCGGCCGACGGTAGACACGCGCTTTTCGATGCTGTCAAAAATATTAGTCATCGTGCATACCGGTGAAACCTCGGTCAGGCCGTACGGAATGGTGATCTCAGACATGTGCATTTCGTTGACGACCTGCTCCATGACCTTTACCGGACAGGGCGACCCGGACATAATGCCCGTGCGCAGGCTTGAAAAATCATATTTGTGAAAATCGGGATGCTCGAGCATCGCTATATACATCGTCGGCACGCCGTAAGTCGCGGTGCAGCGCTCCTTCTGTATCGTGTCCATTACCCTCACCGGATTGTAGCGCTCGACCGGGACAATGCAGCTGCCGTGGGTGATGCACGCCATTATCCCCAGCACGCAGCCGAAGCAATGGAAGAACGGAACAGGCAGGCATACGCGGTCCCGCGGCGTCAGCGTCTGGTTGTCCCCGATGCATTTTCCGTTGTTGAGGATGTTGTAGTGAGTAAGCATTACCCCCTTCGGAAAGCCCGTCGTTCCGGAAGTGTACTGCATATTGACGACGTCGTGAGGGGAAACGGAGCGCTGGACCGCGGCACGCTCCTCCTCGCTGACTTTTTCCGCCTCGGCGCGGAGCCGGTCCCAGTGAATCGCTCCCGCGGGGGTGTCTTCAGACCTGTCAAGATACACGACTCGTCTGAGCCGCGGAAGGTTCGCGCTTTCGAGGGCGCCCGGTTCGCTCGACGCAAGCTCCGGCACGAGCTCGTTGATTATCTGAACGTAATTCGTATCCTTTAGGCCTTCCATCATGACGAGCGTGTCGGTGTCGGACTGCCGCAGAAGATACTCCGCCTCGAATATTTTATAGTTCGTGTTTACGGTGACGAGCGTCGCGCCGATTTTTGCCGTCGCATACATCAGAACGATCCATTCGGGGTAATTTGTGGCCCAGATCGAGACGTGGGAGCCGGGGCGTACGCCGATGGCAAGAAGGCCGCGGGCAATGATATTGCATTCGTCCCGAAATTGCGAATAGGTCTTCCGGAACGGTTTGTCGCAGCAGACAACGCAGTCGTTGTCCGGATATATCCCGGCTACGCGGTCGAGCAGATCGCCCAGCGTCATTTCTATGAGGCGGTCCTTGTTTTCTCCGAATATCCTGTACGTTTCCATTTCCATAATCTGCATCCTCCAGTACAATCCGTTTCCGGGTCATTCCAAGCGGCATCTGAGAGGCAACAAAAAAGTCTCCGTCCCTGTTGTTCAGAGACGAAGACAGTATAGCTGTATCCGCGGTACCACTCTGATTAGCCGACCATCATCAGCTCGCTCAAAGCACGATTTACGTTCGTCACTCGTCCGGCGCTAATGGGCCCCGTCCGCACGTCATCCGGACCGGCTGTTCGCACCGTCTGCTCCGGAACCAGTTCGCCGCCTCCGCGCCGCTCCGTTACACCGACCCGGAGCTCTCTGCGCACGCTTTAACGGTTACTATTTTCCATCATCGCATTTGGTCTGTATTCCGCGCGAACCGTGTCGCGCCGTCCCCGCTTCTTCTCGGGTAACGGAAGTATACAACACCGGCGTTCGCGGTGTCAAGATTAATTTTTCGTGCGGCTCGTGCGGCTCCGTTGTGCGGGTCCAGTGCCGGGATCCGGTCGTGTCCGGGCGTGTCCGGACGTGACTCCGGCGCCCGGTTCAGCTGCCATTTCCGCCTTTCCCTCCGCCTTTTCCGCCGCCTTTCCCGGCACGGCCGAGAGCAACGATCAGCACGACTGCGGCGACTGTCACGGCGAGTGCGATTAGCAATATCTTTCCTATCCGTTTGAAGAACGATCCTATGCGGCCTGTCAATTCACCGATATCCGCCGTGCCCGACGAAGCGGAAGGCCGGTAAACGTCCTGACTTTCATACGGCTGCAACGGAGATGGCGTAATTGACGGCATATCCTGCCTTTCAGTCGGAGCGGACGTTGCAGCCGGATCCGACGGGCTTTCTGACGGCTGCCCGCCGTGAGGCGTGCCAGACGGACCGGCCGTCGGTACCGGTGTCGGCGTCGCTGTCGGTACCGCCGTCGGAACATTCGTTGCCGCCGGCTTCTGCGTCGGCTGCGAAGGAACGTTTTTCAGATCGCCGACAAGAGCCCCGACGTAATTTGTCGCCCCCGCTTTGATCCCGTCCGGCGTCAGCCTGTACGATTCCCCATCGTTATACGTCAGATTCCAGTCAGGCGGAATAATGTCCGCGTATTCGTCATAAACTTTGATCCGCGAAGAGGTTTCCGACGTAAACAGAGCGGCCGTTTTCTCACCCGCCGCGACGTCGAGCTTCCGGCTGAGCGGCACCGAATAAAAGCCTGCCTCCGTGACGGTCATTGTTCCGGTCGCGTCGGGCGTCCTTCCGGCGAGCGAGGCGTCCGCAGTTCCGGGATTGCGCCACACCCTGACGCTGACGGTCCCCGGAGAATCGATATATATTTTCGCGTGCGTCAGGGTCATGTTTTGCGGAACCGTAAAGACGTTCAGCGCGCCGGTGTTTTCCGCGACTGCGTAACTGAACGCGCCCTGCGGCATTATCTCAGTATGCGAAAGCACCTTTCTCCCGCGGGCCGGTTCGACCCTTGCCGCGTATATCTCACGTCCGAGATCCGCCCGATACGAAATATAGGCGTAGCCGCCGTCGCCCCAGGAGCCGCCCCACGTGTTTTTTATTAAAAACGCGCCCGTCCCGGAATCGGTCGATTTAGTATCGTCCCACCCGACGACGAGAATGGCGTGTGCCGGTTTCGTGTTATCCCATTTCTGGGTCGACGCGATCTTCCTCACGGAATCGTAATTGCCGATGAACGCAGAAACGCCCACGGCGCCGAATTCGTACACCCACTCTTTGATTTTCGATATTTTTTGCGAAGAATTCTCCCAAATGTCAAAAAAGCGGAACTCGCTGACGATGCCGTCGACGTCATATATGGCATTTCCGCTTACGGCTCCGGCGGAGTCAACGTCGGCGTAGCGGCTGCCTAACATCAGTCCTTTTCCAACGGAAGCAGCCATCAGGCCGTTCGTGACGTTGCCGCTGTATCTGTACCAGCTCGAGGGCTGCGACACTATTTTGTATTCGCGGCCGGTGTAAATCGCTCTGGCGAAGACCGGGGCGGAATAGACCGTTGTTCCCGGTTCGGCGAGTCCCTGCTTCACGGCGTTTATGCCGAGCATATCCGTTGCCGAGTAGGCCCAGCATAACGGATTCGATTTCTGGTTCAAGACAGGTGTTTTCGCGGCCGTTTCGTATTTTGAAGGGAGCGACGCGGCGGCAACGATCCCCGCATCCCGGGCATTACGCGTCTTCGCATTTTCAGGTATCAGGCCCGCGGCAATAACGGCAGCACAGACACTCGCGCAAACGGCTGCGGTCAATCTTTCGATAATTACCATTTTTCTTTTTTTCATCTCAGTCACCGTTCTGTGTTATTTCACTTTGCAATCATATCACATAAGCACGAAAAAAGAAACAAAAAGAGATTCTGCACCGGAAAGCGGAAAACCGGGCTCGGAAAACCCGGCGGAAACCCGGGTCTGTCCCCCGTTGCACCATTCTCTACGTGCAGTAGAATTGCGGGAAATATCCGGAAATAAAGCGGCAAAAGCGTTGCTATGACTTGATTCTCAGCATTCTCATCTGCCTTGACAGCAATGCAAGAAACCCGAGAAACCCGGGTCTGTCCCCCGTTGCACCCTCCCGGTTCTCCGTTACACCACTTCGTTGGAAACGGAAAATAACGGTTGCGGAAAATAACGGAAAATTGCGGAAAACAACCGCGGTAAGAGTTGCCACGCGAATAAACATGTGGCATAATCATAAAAAACATTTTGGAGCAATCTATGCGGGATTATTTTTTCGGATGGTATTTTAAAAATCAATCTGCGGACAGGACGCTGGCCGTTATTCCGGCCTGGCACCGCACCGGCGGCAGGACGACGTGCTCGATACAGATCATTACGGATGAACAGGCGTGGTTCGCGGATTATCCAAGCGAAAAGTTCATTCGCCTGAAGGGCGGCTTCGGCGCAACGATCGGCGGCAATTATTTCGGTCCGGACGGCCTCAGGCTTGACATCACGAAGCCCGGCCTCGTTGTCACCGGCGAGCTGCGTTTCGGCCCGTTTACGCCGATCAGGGGCGATATTATGGGGCCCTTCCGCTTCGTTCCGTTCATGCAATGCCGCCACAGCGTCATAAGCATGCGTCACAGCGTGACCGGCCGGCTCACAGTAAACGGAGACGAATTCATCTTCCGGGACGCTTACGGTTATATCGAAGGAGATCGCGGCAGCTCGTTCCCTTCCGTATATTCATGGACCCAATGTCTGCTGCCGGGCGGCCGGTCGTTGATGCTGAGCGTTGCCGACATTCCGTTCGGACCTTTTAATTTCACGGGAGTAATCGGCTTCGTTTACGACGGGATCAACGAATACCGGATAGCCACGTACCGGGGCGCGAAGGTCGTCCGCATACGCGGCAGAGAGATCGTTATACGGCAGAAGCAATTGACGTTCACCGCGCGTATGACCGGCACGGGCGGTCACGCGCTGAAGGCTCCCGTTACCGGAGCGATGGCACGTACCATCCGCGAAAACGCCTCGTGCGCGGCCGAGTATATTCTGTCCGGTAAAGACGGAGTGATATTATCCGAAAAAAGCGACCGCGCGTCTTTTGAATATGAATATCCGGAGCAGGAAACGCAGCCGCCCGTCAGCGGTGCCGGCAGTTCCGGAAACGGAAAGGAATAGTTGTTATCATGTTAAACGGTGAAAGCCTCAGAAAATTGATCGAATTCAACAAAAACGACCGCGAATCGCTCGATTTCATCAAGTCGTGCATCGACAGCTTCGAAGCCTATCACAAAGCGGTTTTTGACGATCAGACGTTTCAGATTATTTACGGCGGAGCGCTCGAGGGCGAAGAATACCGGGACGGCAGGACTGCCGTTGACAGAACGAGGACGCTGCACCATAACGGCGTCATCTCAAACGTAAAAATACTGAACCGCCTTGCCGCCGGATACGGCATCGAACCGGTTTACGACGGCACAGTTTCCGAAGAAATGCCTTATCGCCGCAAAATCGCCGATGCCGTTTTTGAATATATCGAAAACATAATCAACAACAGAAGCTGAGCTGCTCACCGGATTCCGTACGGTCCCGTATTATCCGGCGACAGCCGGAAATGCCCGCGAACAGCACCGGCCCGTAAGCAAAGCCCGCGAACAGCACCGGCCCGCAGGCAATGCCGCGAACACTCCCGTACCGCCCGGCAATGACGCGTCATATCATCCGAAAATAACCTTCCACTTCTGATTGCACTGCTCCTCGATCTTCGCGAGAGTATCGGTGTAGCTCGCCTTGCCCGAAAAATGATTGGAGAAAACGGAAGTGATCTGCGACTTCAGCACCTGGGCGATCTCCGGCGGAACGACGCATTCGAATTTGCCGACGACGTCGCAATCGGGATAGCTCACGAAGGCGTCATAATTCGTATCTTCCTTGCCGCCGACGCGCCAGAACGAATCGAGCGCGAGCGAACGCACGTTCGGCACGCTGCCGCCTATCTGACCGTTGTAGGCGCGCTGTCCCTCCTCGGTATAGAAGAAGAGCGCGAGCGCCGCGGCGGTATCGGGATTTTTGGTCCTGTTGTAAACTCCGAATCCGGTTGCGCCCGCCCCGACGGAATGCACCGGATAGGCGAACCAGTCGCAGACGTTCCAGTCGACGCCGTAGCTTTCAAATTCCTTGCACGTCGACGCAAGGCCGGGGAAAACGCCGCTCGTGAAAACGGTCTTTACCCGGTTGTTGAGAACGTTGCTGTATTTACCGTTCATTTCCGACGTGCCGCCGACAGGCACGATATAGCCCTTTTCCATGAGGCCGATGACCTCTCCGACACCCTTAACGACGTTTTCCGACGTCAGGTCGATCTTTTTGTTGACCGTATCGAACCATTTTCCGCCCCAACCCTGAAGGACGGCGATAATATTCGGCGCGCTGTCGAAATCGATCCTCGCCCCGACCTGCTCGTAATTGCCGTTATCGACGACAACGGTAAGCTTTTCGCAATAATTTTTGAAATCGTCCCACGTCCAGCCCTTCGGCGGATCGGAAAGTCCGGCGGAAACGAGCGCGTCGCGGTTGTAATACAGCATCACGTGCGTGTGATCGCGGGCAACCATATAAATATTTCCGTTGATCCTGCCGAGATCCATCGTTCCGCTGTAGATATTTCCGATATCGATCCCCAGCGGCCTGAGATATTGCGTCAGGTTCATTATGGCATTGTTCGATACGGCATAGGAATAGGTATCCTCCTCCCAGAAGAAGAAAACGTCCCCGATGTCTCCCGAGGCGATCCTGTTCGCGGTGCTTGCCTGGTCCGTAATGCTGATGTCAACTGAAACGGTCGCATCCGGATAAGCGCTTTCAAACGCGGACGCCAGCGCCCTTATCGACATCTTCCCTTCCTCCCCCGCGGAGTTGTACGCCGATATTTTTACGTTGCCGCCGATAACAAGCTCCTGCCCCTTCTCGACGATGCCGTAATGGATCTCCTCTCTGTTGCACGAGCCGCACGAAAACGCGGCAGCAACTACCAGCATTCCCAGCAATATAAGCTTAAGCGTTTTTCTCATAAACCCAGCCCTTTTCCGTATTATTTATGCTCCTGTCCGCGCGCCGGTCGGCACAATGTTCGCGCCGTTTACCGTACCGTCCGTATCGTCCCGTCGCCGCCGTACGCGGCCCCGCTTTTGCCGGATGAGCAGCCGGCTGCTTCGCGGATTTATTATTTCATTTTCCGTGGAAAATGTAAAGTGAAAATCGTTTTGCGGACGTACTTGTGTCGATGTGCCGTCAACGTGCCGTCAACGTGTCACACGATCCGTATCCGTAAAAGTCACGCCGCCTTCCTCCTCGTAGTTATAACCCTCCCGCGGGAATAAACAGCGCTTTTTCAGTCCGAACCGCGATCAACGGCGGTAAAAAAAGCCGTTTCAGCAAGGCTTTTTCATAGAGTGCGCTTTTTTTGCAGGTTTATGAAGTAATCCGCACGTTAACCGTGGTTGATGGCGGAGTCAAGGCCTGGTTTATTTTGGGAAACCGGAGATATTTACCGGATTTACCAACGGGTGGATAACTCGATAACTGGCGGTTGTCGTATCGGGTATCGGCAATTGACATCCGAAGGCAGATATGTTAAAATCTGCGGGCTTTTCGGGGTGTGGCTCAGCTGGTAGAGCGCCTGGTTTGGGAGCTA
>CADBOE010000023.1 GCA_902796205.1 uncultured Ruminococcus sp.
CCGTGGCGAGTATTCCGTCGGCAACGATCGCCGCCCCGCTTTTGTTTTCAATCATTATCGCCGGCGCGCTGCCGCCTGTCACTTTCAGGGCGGCCGAGAGTTCTCCGGCGGTCGTTCCGGCTCTGATCCCGACAATTATCCGGAGACCGTTTTCCGCGTCTCTGACGTTAATTCCCGCCGGGAAGCCGAGCTCCGGGTCATTATACACGATTTCCTGCCCTTCCGCCACATTTATCTTTATGAGAGCCGTCTCGATGAGCTTTCCCTCGCCGCTGTAACCGGCCGCGGCGATCTGTACCGTTCCGGCCTTCGCGACGTCCCATACGAGCGTTCCGCCCGGTCTTCGCACGCTCACCGTCCTGCCGTCTGCAGAAGTCAGTGTGAAAACGACGTATCCTTCTTTCGGCGTCCAGCCCGCCTGAGCGGTTTTCTCACGGCCCGTCCACCTTATGAGCGCGTGACCTCCGGACGTCAGCTTCGTACCGGCGGGCGTGTTTACGTTTAATCCCTTCCCGTCTGTATAATCGGGTCGCACGGATTCGTATTCAGTCGCCGACAGCGACGTTTTCACCGTCGCCGACGACAGGATGCCCGTTGAATTTCTTGCGAAGACCGTGACCCCGGGCGGAGCGTCCGGAACGATATCCGACGTGCCGAAGCAAAGAGGCGAGCATATGACGGCGTCAATCCCGGTCTGGTCGGACACGGGGGCGTATGCGGCAATATTCCACAGCTCCCCTTCCGGTATTTCGGGCAGCGTGACCGTCTCGCCGGAAAAATACGGACGGACCGGATCCGTGACGTTAACGTTAAGCGACGCTCCGGCGATCGCGCCGCCGAAGGTGAAGGACATGTTGACCGCCACGGTTCCCGTTGCGGACGTGTCGACTGCCGCGGCGTCCCATCGCACCGACGGCGTCTGTCCCCGCAATCCTCTTGCGTCTATCTGGCCGCAGATCAGTGGAGCTGTCAGCGGCGAGCCTTTGGCAACGAAGATCATGGTCGGATTTCCGGACGTGCTTTCCGTTGCGTTTCCGGACGTGCCTGTCGCCGCATTTCCGGACGTGCCTGTCGCTGCGTTTCCGGACGTGCTTGTCGCGTTTCCGGATGCGGAGAGCGCGGAGGCGACGCCTTCTTCGGCCGATCCGCACGGTACGCCGGGGATGACCGATGACAGCTGCTTTTCCGCGGCGTCAGACGGCACGGAGTTTGCATAGCATATCACGGCGCAATATTCCAGGCCCGCGCCGGTATCTCTTACGGCAGCTGCCGCGCCGAATGCCAGAATGGCGCCGCCGGTCAGTTTTCTTTCGCCGGAATACGTGTTCAAAACAGATCTCAGCATGAATTCCGCCGCTCTTTCGCTGTCGGTGCACGAATAGTCAGAGGCTCTCAGAAGGACGAAGCCGTCGATTCCAGGCAGATTTTTGTATGCGGCGGAAACGAGCTTTTCGGCATCAACGGCCGCGGCGGCGGTCGCACCGTTTGCGCTCTGATCTCCGCATACACCAAGGGTCGCGCCGTACAGCGCAGCTTTGTTCAATCCGTCGGAAACGGCAGCCGGCGTGAGCCCGCGGTCGCTCCGAAGCCTGGCATAAGCCTGCCGGACGGCGGCGTCGGCCGAGGCAGTCACGGGGTCGTTCGCGGCATAATAAACAGGATCCGGGCATTTAAGCACGGGCAGCTTCACTTCCGCGGAAAACGTTTGCGACCCGGTCCCGCCGCTCTCGAGCCCGACCGAAATATCAAATATGAAGACGGCGGCAGCGATAAACGAAAGCACGAGAACAACGGCGGCAATAACAGCGGAAAGGTCGCGCGCACGCCCGCGCCCTGCGCATTTTTTATCCAGCGCAGCGCGGCATACAGCTGTGTGCTGTTCTCTTCCGGCATTTCTCATTGCGATCCACCCGTGTCCCGGTGCTGCCACCGGGGGTTATCTTAAGTGCGTTTGAATTATTTGTATTTCGTTTTGTCTTTTGTCATTGTCAGCCGACAAAAACCCATAATCAGTATAGCACATACAGGTAGCGGTTTTCAACAGTTAACAGAAACCGAGGCTAAACCCGGGTCTGTCCCCCGTTGCACCCTCAGCGGGGACAGGGCAGAAACCCGGGTCTGTCCCCCGTTGCACCCTCGGCGGGGACAGGGCAGAAACCCGGGTCTGTCCCCCGTTGCACCCTCAGCGGGGACAGGGCAGAAACCCGGGTCTGTCCCCCGTTGCATTCAGCGGCATTCCGTAAAATAATCAAAATAATCAAGTGTTGATGTCGGCGAACGTTTAAGCTATAATTCCACAGGTTTCCGGCCGGTATCCCGGATCGCATCTGCCAGGCAGCATACCGAAACGAAACGAAGCAAAACAAAACAAAACAAAACGAAACAATATAACCCAAGCCAAACCATACGAAACGAAGTGATATTCCCCGATGGGCGAAAAGGAAAAGCGTACCGCACCCGGCGCAGCCCTCGCGAACAGATTGATCCTGCTGCTCACCGCCGTCTACACGGCGAGCTATCTCTGCCGCTACAGCTACGCGACGGTACTTCCGGAAATTGTCAACTCATCCGGAAGAACCAAAACGGAATTGTCCGTGGCGGTAACGTGCCTTTTCGTTTGTTACGGAGCGGGGCAGATCGTAAGCGGCTTTCTCGGCGACAGGTCGTCGCCTAAAAAACTGATACTTTTCGGAATGCTTGCCAGCAGCGCGTTCAATTTCATCATGCCGTTTACCGGGGCGCTCTGGGCCGAAAGGGTCATATGGGCGCTGAACGGCTTCGCGCAGGCGTTCTTCTGGCCGCCGATCGTTGTTCTCATGTCGTCGCTTCTGACCCCCGCCGAATACGCGAGAGGCACCGTCAGCGTATCTTACGGAGGTTATTTCGGGACGATCCTTCTTTACCTGCTCTCGCCCCTTTTCATAAACGTCTGGTCGTGGAAAGGCATATTTCTGTTCAGCGGAACGGTCGGCATCGTTATCGCGCTCGTTTTCGTGATCGCATTCCCGGACGTCTCGCCCGAAAAACGTGTCAGAGCCGAAAAGGAAGAAAGAAAAGCGCCGGCCCTGAGCATTTTTTCTCCCGGACTGGTACTCATCATGCTGTGCATCGTGGCGCAGGGCTTCATCCGCGACGGCATCACGACGTGGATGCCCACATACGTTTCCGAGCTTTTCGATCTCGGCTCCGGGGCCTCGATCCTGACCGGCATCCTACTTCCCGTTTTCGCCATCGTATGCCTGAAGCTCACGAGCATCCTCAACAGAAAAAAGCTGACCAACCCGCTCGTGTGCGCGGCGGTACTGTTCGGCGCCGGAGCGGCAGCCTCGCTCGTGCTGTTCGCCGTCAACGGCAAAGCCGCCGTAGCCACGGTAATACTGTCCGCGCTGCTCACCGGCTCGATGCACGGCGTCAACCTCATGCTGATCTGTATGATCCCGCCGTATTTCAAAAACAGCGGCAACGTTTCGACCGTGTCGGGGCTGTTGAACGCAACCGCGTACGCCGGCAGCTCTTTTTCGGCATACGGCATCGCGCTGTTATCGGACAATATCGGCTGGCGGTTCCTTTTCCTCGTCCTCGCCGTCACGTCCGCCGTATCCGGCCTGATCTCGTTTTCTGTCAGAAAATTCAGATCTTCCGCAGTCTGAGCGCCTCCACGATCTCGCGCGGAGCCGTCCCGGAGACGTTTATCCCGTCGGGTCCGTACGTTTCCGACTCGATATTTCCCGCCTTCCTGAGGCGAGCCATTGCCGCCCCGTCGGAATAAGGAATCACTCCCTCGAATCTGACCGAAGAGCCCGTAAAAAACCGCTGTATCTGCGCAGCCAGCTCCGGAAGCCCCTGCCCGCCCGTCGCTGAAATCCGCATCACCTTTCCGTAAGTGCGTCTGATACGCTCCGACAGGTAAACCTCGCCGTTTCCTTCAAGCTTGTCGCATTTGTTGAGAACAAGATATCTCGGCCTGCTCCCCGCCCCGATTTCGTCGAGAATATTTTCCACCGCGTCAATGCAGCTGTCGCATTCCGGATCGGAAGCGTCGGCAACGTGCAGCAGCAGATCAGCATATACCGTTTCCTCGAGCGTCGCCTTAAAACTTTCTATAAGATCGTGAGGCAGTTTTCTTATAAATCCGACCGTGTCCACCAGAAGAAAATCCTGATCGCCGGGGCCGCTGAGCCTTCTCACGGACGTGTCGAGGGTGGCAAAAAGCTCGTCCTTCACGAACACGTCGGAATCGCACAGCGCGTTCACGAGAGTTGATTTTCCGGCATTCGTATAGCCGATGACGGCTATCACCGGCAGATTCCTGCGGCGCCGCTCCTTGCGCAGGACCTCGCGCCTTTCGGTCATCTCGCGCAGACGGGCCTCGAGAATATGTATCTTTCTGTTTATATGTCTTCTGTCTACCTCGAGTTTTGACTCTCCCGGGCCGCGCGTGCCGATGCCGCCGCCGAGTCTCGACAGCTCGGCGCCCTTTCCCGTAAGCCGCGGAAGCCTGTATTTCTGCTGCGCCAGCTCCACCTGAAGCTTGCCCTCCGCCGAACGCGCGCGGGATGCGAAAATATCGAGGATCAGCGCCGTGCGGTCGATCACTCTCACGTTGAGCGCGTCTTCAAGATTCCTTATCTGCGACGGGGAAAGCTCGTCGTCGAAAATGACGATATCCGCTTTCCCGGCCCTGACGCTTGCCTTGATAAGATCGATTATACCGCTTCCGAGATAATATCTGACGTCCGGCCTGTCCCGCCGCTGGGTAAACCGTCCGACGGTAACGGCGCCCGCCGTCTCAGCGAGCTCGGCCAGCTCGTCAAGAGCGGAAGCGTCGCCGCCCCGCACGACCGATTTTTCCGGTATCGCACCGGCGAGAACGGCCCGTTCCCTGCCCTCGTATCTGATCACGGCAGCGGCGTCCCTGGTTCTGAGAGCTCCGTCCGTCTCGCGCACGCGGTCCCAGAGCGCATCGGATTTGCAAAGCGCTCCCGGAAGAAAAGTACCTGCCCTGACGGCTTTATCGTTATCCTCCGGATCGATCAGATACGCGCTCACTCCGGTAACGCCTTCGTCCCCGACTCCGACGACGATCATAGCGTCGAGCCTGCTCCCCGTAAGCGTCTCCGCGTCCTGCGCGGAAGCGGTGAAGGTCCCGTTGGGATGCGTATGCATGAGGCGCGTCCCCGTAAGTCCCCGTTCACGGTCGCGGTCCATCTCGGCATCGACGTGCACCGCGTCTCCGACGGTAACGGCCCGCACGTAATTGCGGCGGTCGAGCAGGAACGCGATCTCCCTCCCCGTTTCCGCCGTAAAGCCGGCCATTATCTCCACGATCTCCTCCGGAATGAATTCGCCCTGTCCGAATGAATTCCCGTGATACGTTTCCAGCGTCCGGACGAGCGAAGCCCTGAGTCCGTCGATGTTGCCGCCGATCTTCCTTTCAGCCATACAAATTGCTCCGAATCAAAATAATCTCTTTACCGTCCGCACGAGCGGAATCACGTTCAGGGGACTGAAATCCGAATCTCCTTCTCCGATAAGAGCGTCGTAAATTTCCTCCGGCGCCGTCGAATAAACGACGTCGACGCCTCTTTCGCGGCCGAGTTTCCGCGCCTCCGACAGGCCCTCACGGATAAGCGCAGCATCCGTCTCGTCAAGCAGATTCGTGTTGTTGACGATCCCGGCGCACGGAACTCCCGACACCGCGTCTATCTCGTCATAAACTTTAAGTGCCGCCTGCGCTGTGTACGTAAAAGGTCTGCGTTTGTTGAAAACGAAAAATCTGTGATTTTCGCGGGCGAGAATGTCCTCCGAATAGCATCCGACCGCCCTGGCGCCCATATCATCGCCGCCGATGTCGATTATCACGTCGTACGACGGATCGCGTATGAGAGCGCCCATCGACGCGGGGAGAGACGGCATGTCGACGTTTGTGTTCGCGTAAAGCGGCACTTCCACGCGAATACCGTATTTTTCGAGAAACTCCCTGGCGTCGGCCGAACGGAAAAACGGATTTACTATGTCCATGTCGAGCATGGCGATATTGTGCTCCCGGCCCGGATCCTCGCGTTCGTAGCGGTTCCGCAGAAAGCGGGCGAAATTCACGGCCGTTTCCGTTTTTCCGCTGCCGTAGTGACCCGTGAAAAGATATATCGCGCTCATTTCGGAGAAGTCCTCCTTTTTTTGAAAATGAGCTCCCGCTGCGTAAAATAGCTCAGCAGGAAAAGCGGCAGGTCGACGAGTATTTTGCATACTATGCCGTGCCATCCGAGCAGATCCTTGATGAGAAACGAGCCGAGCATGCCGAGCCCGAGAACAACGACCCACAAAACGGCATATCCGAACGCCTGCCTCGCCCCCGCGGATCTGAATACCATGCGGCTGTTGAGAAAATAATTGACGACGCCGCTGACGACGCGAGCGCCGAAATACGATACCGGCACGGCAAATGAAGGCAATTCCGTCCCCCAGATCAACGGGCAAAGGACGTAAAGCATAAGGGCGTACAGCAGATAATCCACGATGAACGATATGACTGACGCGCTTATGAATTTGAATATCTGCTTGAGTATTCTGAGCGAATCCTTGATCGGATGGAAATGCGAGCTCGCGTTTTTGTCGATATACACCGTTTCGATCGGCACCTCCACGCATTTCATCCCCCAGCCCTTCAGCGCAAGGAGCATGTTCATCTCATATTCATATCTGTCGCCTTTGAGCTGAAGCATGTCCGGCACCGACGAAGCCGGTATTCCGCGCAGTCCGGTCTGCGTATCATGTATCGACATACCGGTGGCAAGTTTGAAAACGCCTCTCGTAAAGCTGTTTCCTATCCTCGATCTGAGCGGTATGCTGTAGCTGTCGCGGAACCTGCCGCCGATAACGAGTGCTTCCGGGTTTTCGACACACGCGGCGGCGACCTTTTTCAGGCTTTCGAGAGTATGCTGCCCGTCGGAATCCGCCGTGATTATCCACCTGAGATCCGGATATGCCTCTGCGATCGCCTTCATACCGGTCCTGAGCGCGGCGCCCTTGCCCATATTTTTCTCATGGCGGACGACTTTATATCCGAGAGCCTCGCATGATTCGAAAACGGGACGGCATTTTTCGGAGCTGCCGTCGTCGACTATCAGCGCCTCGAGTCCCGATTCCTTCAGTCCGGCCGCGAAGGCCGTCAGCTTTTCATCCGGTTCGTAAGCCGGGATAAGTATGATAAAATCCATATCCGTTCAACCCCCTTCCGGATCATTGCAAAAGCTTCGACGTCGCTTCGAGAATGGTACGGCTGGTGGCTTCCTGCCCGTATCTGTCCACTCTCATCCTGTCCTTCTGTCCGTGCGTGAGACAGCCGGCGCCGCCTATGCAGCCCCCCGTGCACGCCATTCCTTCGATAAAATTCGCGTCTGTCAGGCGCTTGCTTTTCAGCATCAGAACTTTTTTGCATTCCTCGATGCCGTCGCACGAAGCGGGCCGCAGCATGAAATCTCCGAGCCCCTGTTCTTTAAGTCCCTGCGAAACGGCGTCAGACAGTCCTCCGCACCGCGCGAACATCCTGCCGAAGCCGGAAGCGTTGTCGAGAACGCTTTCGCCGAGAGAGGCAACGTCTATATCCCGGCTGTCGAAAAGAGCCTGAAGCTCCTCGAACGTCAGCACCGCGTCGACGTAAGGCTTTACTCCGTCAAGCTGCGCCTCAGCCTTTTTAGCGGTGCACGGGCCGATGAAAACCGTTTTCGACTCCGGATCGTTGTCCCTGATATATTTCGCGATGGTCGCCATCGGGGAAAGAGTGCCGGAGACGTTGTCCCTGAATTCGGGGAACGCTTTTTCAACGTATTCGACGAACGCGGGACAGCACGAGCTTATCAGAAATCCTTTTTCCGCAAGCTCCGCGGATTCGCGCTCCGCGACCATATCGGCGCCGAGGGCCGCCTCGGTAACGGCGTGGAAGCCGAGCTCCCTGAGACCCGTTATCACCTGTCCGAGCTTCGCGTAGGTAAACTGCGTCGATATCGAAGGAGCGACGATGGCGTACGTCCTGTATTTCCCGTTGCCGCCGCTGTTTTTGAGAATGTCGATGACGTCCAGTATGAAAGCTCTGTCGCTTATCGCGCCGAACGGGCATTGATACACGCACGCGCCGCACGAGATGCATTTCGAGGCGTCGATCTCCGCCGCGTTGTCCCCGTTGATGCTGATCGCTTTGATCCGGCACGCGTTCTGGCAAGGTCTCTTGCGGTTGACGATGGCGGAAAACGGGCAGACCTTCGCGCACTGTCCGCATTCAACGCATTTGCTTTTATCTATGTGCGCGGTATGGTCGTGGTCGAACGAGATCGCTCCGCGCGGGCAAACGTCCTCACACCTGTGGGCGAGGCATCCTCTGCACGAATCGGTGACCTCGTAACCCGCGGCAGGACACTCGTCGCACGCGATATCTATCACCTCGATCACGTTTTCGTGAACGCCGCGGCGGCCCGTCGCGAGCCGGACGCGCTCTGCCAGTATGGCCCTCTCCTTGTAGACGCAGCAGCGCATGGTCGGAACCTTGCCGGGCACGATCATTTTCGGGATCGCGAGCAGATTTTCCGTGAGCGTGCCGTTCCACGCCTGGCGGGCCACCTCACGGAGCACCTTGTATTTCAGAAGCTGGACCTTCGTATCAAATAACCGTGTATCGCTCATGACTTATTCAAGATTGGCCGGGCCGAAGCCTGAGGGCAGCAGCTCGCCGAGGCGGTATTCGCGGACCGTTTTTCCGTCCGCCCCTACGCAGATCACCGGGATATCTCCGAATTCGCTCAGAGCCTGTCTGCATATCCCGCACGGCGTGACCGATTCGTCCTCCGCGCATACGCACAGAGCCGCGAAGGAGCGTTCCCCCGCGGACAGAGCGGCCCCGAGGGCAACTCTTTCGGCGCACGTCCCGGCGCCGTACGAGGCATTTTCAAAATTGGCTCCGGTATATATGCGGCCGGACGCGCCCATGAGCGCGGCTCCCACCTTGTAATGCGAATATGGCGAATAAGAATTTTCGCGTACGCTGACGGCGCCCGCGATAAGCTGTTCGCGCAGGCCGCGGTCCGCCAGAATTTTTGTGCCCGGTTTGATCGTTTGCATAAATATAACCCCTTGCCCCGGATCACGTCAGGGGCGTAAAAAATCTTTCATCATACAAGCGCTGTCCTTCATGATATATGACGGAGCGCCGTATTCGGTGCGGACAATGCCGAAGCGCATCGAATTTCCCGCCGGCCATTCAAAATTGTCGAGCAGCGTCCACAGATAATAGCCGCGCACGTCGTATCCCTCGTCCAGCGCCTTTTTCAGCCATTCAAGGAAGCCCTGAATGTATCTGATCCTCGTCACGTCGTGAACTCTTTCCGTGCCGCCGGGTCCGGTCACGACCTCCTCCTCGCAGTTGTAGGTGCCGTTTTCGGTTATATACACCGGAATCCCGACTCCGAAATCCTCTTTCAGTATGCGGAGCGCGTCATATATCGCCTTTGGATAGAACTCGGCGCCGTTGTCCATATAATTTCCGCCCGCAAATTCAACCGACTTTCTGACGGAGGCCGGATCGGTGCTGTCCACGACCCGATTGTAGCAATTCAGGCCGAAGAAATCCAGCGGCTGTCTGATCAGCTCGAAATCTCCCGGAAGCATGTCCGGCAGGCAATCGTTGTCCGCCATATATTTGAGCAGCGCGCCCGAATAACCGCCTTTGAAAAGCGGATGGAGGTACGAACGGTAGGCCTTTTCGTTTTCAAGTTCCGCGAGCGCTGCGTCGCCGGGATCATCCGGCCTTGCCGGGTGGTGATGCCATACGTCGACAACGATGCCGACGTTCGGTCCCGCGGGGTCAAATACGTCCTTCTTCCGCCCGAAGATCTCTCTGAACCGCTTTACCGCACTGCCGTGCGCGCACAACAGATTGTGATTCGCCTGCCTGCCGAATTTTTCCAGCTTCCTGCCGGGGGCGAAAACGCCGAGAGCGTATCCGACGTAAGTGGCTATGGGCTCGTTGAAGGTGCTCCACATCGGGACGACGTCCCCGAACGTCTCGAACAGGAATCCGGCATATTCCGTAAACCAGTTCACCACGTCTCTGTTAAGGAAGCCTCCCCTGTATTCGAGCTCCTGCGGCAGATCCCAGTGGTAGAGCGTGGCGTTCGGCATAAGTCCGAGCTCCAGCATCCTGTCGATAGCGCTCTTGTAAAAATCGACGCCCTTCCGGTTTACTTTCCCGGTCCCGTCCGGCATGATCCTCGACCACGAAAACGAGAAGCGGTGCGAATCAAATCCGAGCTCCTTCATCATCCCGAGCTGCTCCGGGTATTTGTGATAATAATCGCACGCCTGATCGGGCGTCTGCCCCCCGAACGTCTTGCCGGGGATCCTCGAGAAAATATCCCATATCTCAGGTCCTTTTCCGTCCTCGAAGGCGGCTCCCTCTATCTGCGCGGCCGACGTGGCGATCCCCCACCTGAATCCTTCGGGAAAATCTTTTTTCGTAAGCGGTAAGTTGCCGGTCATTATGCCCTCCCCGCAGCTTTCTGCTGAAGCTTGTAAAGCTCGTTCATCGCTTCTATCGGAGTCATTTCCTGCACTTTCATGTTTTTGAGCGCGCCGATTATCTCGTCTTGCATCACCGTATTCGCGGTGTATGCGATCAGATCGGGGCTGCCTCCGTCGTAAATGCCGTCCGGCGTCTGCCCCGCGGCTTTTCCGCCCCGTCCCTTCCGGCGCGTCCCCTGCCGTCCAGCGGGGCTTTCGCTTTCGAGCCTGTCGGCGAGCTCCTGTGCCCTGAGCGTCACCGTTTTCGGTATCCCGGCAAGCGCGGCGACGCAAACGCCGTACGATCCGTCAGCGGCTCCCCGTTTAATCTTCCGCTTGAACACGATGCTGTCTCCGGTTCTTTCGGCGTCCGAGCAGTAATTTTTGACGCCGTCCATTTTTGATTCGAGCTCGGTGAGTTCGTGATAGTGCGTGGCGAACATCGTCCTCGCGCCGATCGTGTTATGAATGTATTCAAGCACGGCCCACGCGATCGACAGCCCGTCGAACGTTCCGGTCCCGCGCCCTATCTCGTCGAGTATCAGCAGACTGCGGGCGGTGGCTCCGTGAAGGATATTGGCCACCTCGCTCATTTCGACCATAAACGTGCTCCGCCCCGACGCGAGATCGTCCGACGCTCCGACGCGGGTGAAAAGCTTGTCCACGACGGAAATGCGCGCATATGAAGCCGGCACGAAGCTCCCGGCCTGGCACATGAGAACAATGAGCGCCGTCTGCCGCATATACGTCGATTTGCCGGCCATGTTCGGTCCGGTGATAACGAGCATTCTCCGCCCCGACGTGTCGAGCTCAACGTCGTTCGGTATGAAATCGCCGGCAGGGAGCATTTTCTCCACGACGGGATGCCGGCTGTCCCTGAGTACGATCTCGCCGTTTTCCGAATCGCATATTTCAGGGCGGCAATAGTTCTCCCTGTCCGCGACCTCCGCAAGCGAGCAGAGAGCGTCGGCCGCCGCGAGCGCTCTTGCCGTTTCCGCAAGGCTTCCGGCGCGTTTCCCGACCGTATCGCGTATTTCCGAGAACAGCTGGCTTTCGAGCCTGACGAGCCGCTCCTCCGCGCCGAGTATCGTATTTTCCATGCTTTTCAGCTCGTCGGTGATATACCGCTCCCCGCCGGTGAGCGTCTGCTTTCTAACATACGAATCCGGCACCATTTCCCTGAACGAATTCGACACTTCGATATAGTAGCCGAAGACCTTGTTATATCCGACTTTAAGAGTTTTGATCCCGGTGCGCTCCCTTTCGCGGGCCTCGAGCTCGGCGAGCCAGCCCTTTCCGCCCGAAGAGGCCTCTCTCAGCCGGTCGACGTCTTCGCTGTAGCCGGATCTGATATACCCGCCGTCCTTCATGAGCAGCGGAGGATCGTCTGCGATAGCGCGTTCGAGGAGCGTCCTTATGTCCTCCATAGGGTCAACGCCGGCTTCGGATTTCAGCAAAAGCTCCGACCGGAATCCTCTCAGCGCGTCCTTCATCGCGGGCAATTTTCCGAGAGAAGAACGCAGGGAGGCGAGGTCCCGCGGAGAGGCGGTCCCGAGTGCGATCTTTCCGGCAAGCCGTTCTATATCGTATATGCCGTCCAGGAGCTCGCGGAGCGTCTGGCGCGCCATGAACGCGTCCTTCAGCTCTCCGACGCTGTCGAGGCGCCTGTTGATCGCCTCCGGGTCGATGAGAGGCTGTTCTATCCAGTGCTTCAGCAGCCTGCCGCCCATCGCCGTCGCGGTGCGGTCGAGTACCCACAGCAGACTGCCGCGCTTCGATTTGTCCCTCATGACCTCGGTTATTTCGAGATTCCTGCGGGACGACGCGTCCACGGCCATGTATTCCGCCACCGTATAAAGCCGCGGCGTTATAATCCTGTCGAGACTGGCCTTTTGCGTATTTTCGAGATAATCCATCAGCGCGGCGTACGCGGCGAGTCCCGGCTCGCATCTGCGCATTTCCGCCTCGCCCGGCCTGTCGGCGGGCTTCAGCGCCGCCGTTTCGCGTCTGAAACGCCCGTAACCTTTTTCGGCGGAAAACGATTCGTCCGGCAGAGTGCCGATATACGCTCTCGAGATTTCCTTGAGATAGTTTTCGAGCCTCTCTCTGACGGAGCTTCCGGCGTTGACAAGAAATTCGGAGGGCGCGAAGCGGGCGATCTCGTCGCAGAGCCTGTTGTAGGTGCTTCCGACGGTCAGCGCCGTCACGTACATCTCGCCCGTCGACAGGTCGGCGGCGGCAATTCCGTAGACGTCTTTGTACGCATAGACGCACATTATGTAGTTGTTCGACTTGCGGTCGAGCATCGATTCCTCGGTGACCGTGCCGGGCGTGTAAACTTTGATGATGTCACGCTTTACGAGTCCCTTCGCCGTGGCGGGGTCCTCGATCTGCTCGCATATAGAGATCTTGTATCCTTTGGCTATGAGGCGGCTGATATACGACATGCTGGCGTGGTACGGAATGCCGCACATGGGCGCTCTTTCGGCCATGCCGCAGTCCTTTCCGGTAAGCACAAGCTCAAGCTCTCTCGACACCGTCTTTGCGTCGTCGAAGAACATCTCGTAAAAATCGCCGAGCCTGAAGAAAAGGATGCTGTCCGGGCAGCGCTCCTTCATCTCGAGGTATTGCTTCATCATCGGGGTAGTCGGCATATCGCCGGCGGAGATCGACCCGGTCCCTTTTCCGGCTTTTGCGATCCCGCTCTCCCCTGCAGTTATGCTTTTACCCATATTGCCGCCGTCCGTCCCGCGTGTTTTTACTGGCAGCCGCCGCACGTCTGGCACGAGCCCGTGCACGAGCCGTCTTCAAGATAATGCTGTATTATATCGTTAACGGTGCTCATCATGTTCTCGAAGCCTTTTTTCGCGTCGAAATAATTCTTCGTGATCTCATATTCGTTGAGCTGCTGCTGTTTCGCCATAAGCGTGTCGCGAATGCGCTCGAGTTCCTCTTTCGCGAGGTCGTCGCGGGAGCCTTCCACCATTCTGACCTGAAGATTTTTGTATTCTTTGATGAGAGTCTGTGCTTTGGGATCAACCGTAAGTGCGGCCTCAGCTTCCTTCCACGTCTGAAATTCTCCCGAGAGAGCAATGGCCGAACCGAGCAGCGACGCGGCTTCAACGTAATCCATACAATCAGCACCTTTCATGTTTCTTTGGGTCTCCGGACCTGTATCTGCGCCGGTCACGGAGCTTGTAAATTATAACATAAAATGCCGTTTCCCGCAACTTGCGCGTTTTCCCGGCGTGCAACGGGGGACAGTGCAGCGGTGGATGCTACTTGGGACAGTGCAACGGGGGACAGACCCGGGTTTCGGGCGAAGTTACGGAAAACGTCGAAGTCAGTCAGGCAAACGCTTTTCCGGCTATATTTTCCGTTATTTCCCGGAATTCTACTACGGGTAGAGAAGGGCGCAACCGGGGACAGACCCGCGTTTCAGACCCGCGTTTCAGACCCGCGTTTCAGCTCTGACCCCGCAGAAGGTGCAACGGGGGACAGACCCCGGTTGCGGCAGTCAAACGCGAAATGCCGGTCGATCCGGGATACCGCCGTTTTCAACCGTTTTCAACACAGCAAAAAGGCGGGCCTCGTCAGACCCGCCCTTTGTTGTCAAAATAGCTTTTCCAGTTATCGTTTTATCGTAAAAAGGCCGCTGCCGCCGTCATTTCGTCCCGAACAGCCTGTCGCCCGCGTCTCCGAGGCCGGGCACGATATATGCGTGATCGTTCAGTTTCTCATCGATAGCGGCGCAGAAAATATCGACGTCGGGATGATCCTGAAGCACGCGCTGTATGCCCTCGGGAGCCGCGATAAGATTCATCAGCTTGATTTTTTTTGCCCCGCGCTGCTTGATAAAATCAATAGCCGCGGACGCGCTTCCGCCGGTAGCGAGCATCGGATCGAGCACCACGACTTCGCGCTCTGAAATATCGGGAGGCAGCTTGCAGTAATATTCGACAGGCTTGAACGTCTTCGGATCCCTGTAAAGGCCGATGTGACCAACCTTGGCCATCGGCATCAGCTTCAGAACTCCGTCGACCATTCCGAGACCGGCGCGAAGCACCGGCACGAAGCAGATATCCTTGCCGGCAAGCACCTTGCAGTGCGCCGTGCCTATCGGCGTCTCGACGTCTTTGTCCTCGGTCTTCAGGCCGCGCGTAACTTCAAAGCACATCAGCATCGCGATCTCCGACACAAGATCGCGAAAATCCTTCGTGTTGGTCGTCTTGTCGCGCAGCATCGCTATCTTGTGCTGGATAAGCGGATGATCAAAAGCTAATACCTGTCCCATAACAATACCCCTTTTCGTTATTCCGCCGCATCCCAAACGCGGCGTTTTATTTTCACGGCAATGCCGTAATGACCGATTCAGGCAGGTCCGTCTCCGCGATCACGTGCCGGAACGATCCGACCGCCCGCAGCGCGGAACATCCTGTTCATAACGGCGTCGTCAATATCCTCCGCGGGAAATTCCCCGGCAAATATCAACTCCGCGCCCGTGCCGTCGCACCGCCTCAGTGCATCGAACAGCGCCCCGGCATGCGCCCGCCCGTCGTTTTCGGCGCCGAGAGTAAAAACGGCATCAGCGTCGTTATAATAACAAATTTCGGCGTCGGTTGCAAGAACGGCGGTGCGCTTCCCGGCCGCCTTCGCCGATTTCAGCTCGGCAGTTATCCTCTCCCTGATCTCATCCGCCGTACCGCTGAAAACGGTAAGCGTCCCCTTCGGCGCATAATGCCTGTATTTCATTCCCGGACTCTGCGGGCGTTCGACCCTGTCGCCGGGCACTTTCCAGTCGAATTCAAGGCAATCGCCGGCAACGCGGGCAATATCACCGCGCGTAACAGCTCCCGGGCGGAGCACCGTCGGCACAGGACAATCAAGATTAAGCACTGTGGATTCAACGCCGACCGCGCACGGGCCGCCGTCGATTATAACGTCGATTTTCCCGTTCATATCGTCAAAAACGTGAGAAAAACGCGTCGGACTCGGTTTTCCGGACGCATTGGCGCTCGGGGCGGCGACCGGGACTCCGGCAGCCTCTATCAGGCGGCGCGCGATAACGTTCGACGGCATCCGTATGCCGCACGTCGGAAGGCCGCACGTGACGTTGTCCGGGATCAGCGCGCTTTTTTTCACGATCATCGTCAGCGGCCCGGGCCAGAACTCGGCTCCGAGCGAATAAAACAGTCGATGCTGTTCCCCGTCGTCCGGCCGGCACGCCAGCTCGGCCATTGCATAGTCGCTGACGTGGACGATCAGCGGGTTGTCCGCCGGTCTTCCCTTGGCCTCGAAGATCTTCCGCACACCTCCCGCGTCGAACGCGTTCGCTCCTAATCCGTAAACCGTTTCGGTCGGAAACGCGACGAGACCGCCGTAACGTATCACGGCGCCGCAATAATCTATTTTTTCACGTTCCGGATTCACGGGGTCGATCCTGACAATTTCAGTTTTCATCGGCATTGGCCAGCTTTCTCGCCTGATCGTCGGTTATCAGAGCGTCGATTATCTCGTCAAGATCGCCGCCGAGCACGGCTTCAAGTTTATAAAGCGTGAGTTCGACGCGGTGGTCCGTAACGCGATTCTGCGGATAATTATACGTGCGTATTCTCTCCGATCTGTCGCCGGTCCCGACCTGGGATCTCCGCTCCTGCGAAAGAGCCTTGTCCTTCGCGGCCGATTCGAGCTCATAAAGCCTCGCGTACAGCACTTTGAACGCTTTTTCCTTGTTTTTGAGCTGCGATCTCTGATCCTGGCACGTGACGACAATGCCGGTGGGCCGGTGAGTAAGGCGGATGGCCGAATCGGTTTTGTTGATATGCTGCCCGCCTGCGCCGCTCGACCGGTAAATGTCGATATCCACGTCGGCCGGGTCGAGATCAACCGAAGCCTCTTCCGCCTCCGGAAGCACCGCGACTGTGGCGGTAGACGTATGTATGCGCCCGGATGATTCTGTCGACGGCACCCGCTGCACGCGGTGAACGCCGCTCTCGTATTTGAGCCTCGAATACGCGCCCTTCCCGTCCACGGAAAAAACGATCTCCTTTATCCCGCCAAGCTCCGTCTCGTTAACGTCGACGGTCTCGACCTTCCAGCCCCTGCCTTCCGCGTAACGCGTGTACATCCGGAAGAGCACCGCCGCGAAAAGCGCGGCCTCCTCGCCTCCGGCGGCGGGACGGATCTCAACAAAAACGTTCTTCGAATCGTTCGGATCTTTCGGGGCGATAAGCGCCCTCAGTTCATTCTCCAGGCAGGCAATCTCCGAAATTTTCCCGTCGAGCTCGGATTTCAGCATTTCTCGGAATTCGCGGTCAACGGCCCCGGAGGAGCCTCCGAGAATTCCCAGTATCTCGTCGCGTTCGGAAACCGTATTCTTGTATTTTCTGTACGCGTCCACGATGCCGGCGAGCTCGGAATGCTCCTGAAGAACGGCGGCGTAGGCATCCCTGTCCGCAATAAGCTCCGGATCCGCAAGCCTTATATTCAGTTCTTCGTACCGGTTTTCGGCGGCGGCCAGTTTCTCCAGCATATTATGCCTTCCCGCGATCTCTGTCGGTCGTTGTCACCGGCGTCAAAGCCAGTAAAGATCCTCGAACACGCTCCAGGCGTAGCTGTCGGTCATTCCGGCTATATAATCGGCCGTGATCTGCTCCGGCAGCACGAACGGTTCGTATTGCTTCTGTGATATGTAGTCAATGAGATTGGCGTCGAGCCTGTCCTCCGGTTCTATGCCCGAAAGATCGACGGCTCCGGTTTCAGTGACTCTTTCCTCCGCCTTGTCCTCGAGGCGGCCGACCCGCTTGTACACCGCGTCGAAAAGGCCTTCGATGACGTTGTTGGTATTTGCCTCGTACCTGCTGATCATCGGCGCCCTGTAGATCTTCTCGTTGTTGATGAGTATCATCTCGCGCAAAGCTTCTCCGCATTCATCGCTCAGCCGGATGACGCCGGAATCGTAGCTGTTGTCCAGCAGATCCTCGACGAGAGTATTTATCATCTGGCCGTTGGTCTTTCCGAGAGTGTTCCGTACCTCCTGCGGTATGGCGTCGAAGTACATTACCCTCGCCCTCGTCGCGTCTTCTATATCGCGTCCGACGTAGGCGATCTTGTCGACGAGCCTGACCACGCATCCCTCGAGTGTGGCGGGCATGGCTGCGCGGTGCTCGGTCATGTAAATTTTATCCGGATCCTTGTTCGGATCGGGCTTCAGAATATATTCATCATAATTCTCGCCGCAGTGGCTGACGATGCCGTCGCGGACCTCGTACGTCAGATTAAGGCCGCAGCGCGACATGACCAGCTCTTTCGAGATTCTCGTCGCCAGCCTGTCGACCACGCGCAGGCTGTGGTATTCGTGGCGGAAACGGAGGGCCCGGTTGACCCTGTTCAGGCAGACGTCGAGCTGACGTTCGCCGCTGTGTCCGAACGGCGCGTGACCGATATCGTGACCGAGCGCGATAGCCGATATCAGGTCCTGATTCAGCCCGAGCGTCCTGCCGATCGTCGTGGAGATGGAATTGACGTAAAGCACGTGCTCCATTCTCGTGCATACGTGGTCGTTCTTGGCGTTGAAAAACACCTGCGTCTTGTGGCGGAGACGTCTGAAATCCTCCGAATAGAGGATCCTGTTCGCGTCGCGCTCAAAAATCGATCTTACTCTGCATTCGGGTTCCGGAATAAGCCTTCCGCGGCTCATGACAGACCGCGTAGCGTGCCGGCTCAGGCTTTCTTCCTGCTTCAATCTGATATCGCGCCAGGTTCCTGACATATGATCTCCTCCGTTCGCTGTATGCCGCTTTGTGCCGCTTTATGCCGTTCTATTCCGCCTCACGCCGCGTCAGGCCGCACGCCCTGTGCAGCCACGCCGCCTTATGCAGCGTTAAACCGCCTCGTGCCGCGCCGAACCGCCTCATGCCGCGTTACGCCCACCACATTTCCCCGGCCTGCTCGAATATGAGCACCTCGCGGAGAAAAGAGATCGCCTTTGACAGCCCCTCAGCGGGAGACATGAGAGAATCTTCGTGCTCGATGCTGATGACGTCGTCGTATCCGACCTTTTTAAGCATGCTTATGATGTTTTTCCAGACCTTGAGATCGTGTCCGTAGCCCATCGTTCTGAATACCCAGGCCCTGTCGATCACTTCGCCGTAATGCTTCGTGTCGAGAACGCCGTTCTTCGCGACGTTCGTGCGGTCAATGGCCGAATCCTTCCCGTGGAAGTAGTAAACGGCATCTCCGAGCTCGCGTATCGCTTCGACCGGATCTATGCCCTGCCAGAAAAGATGGCTGGGATCAACGTTCGCACCGACGATATTGCCGACCGCGGCCCTGAGTCTGAGCAGCGTTTCGGGATTATACACGCAGAAGCCGGGATGCATTTCAAACGCGATCTTCTCTATTCCGTGATCGGCGGCGAATTCCGCGGTCCTCTTCCAGTACGGGATGAGCACCTCGTTCCACTGCCAGTCGAGAATTCTAAGAAAATCGTCCGGCCACGGGCAGGTCACCCAGTTCGGATAACGTGACGCGGGAGAATCACCCGGGCAGCCCGAGAAGCCGACTATGCGCTTCACTCCGAGTTTTTCGGCGAGAAGAATGCAGTCGATAAAATCCTCGTGAAACGACGCGGCGACGTCCTTGTCGGGGTGGACGGGATTTCCGTGGCATGAGAGGGCGGATATCTCGAGGCCGTTCCCGTAAACGGCTTCTTTGAATTTTTCAAGCTCGGCCGGATCCGACAGCAATATCTTAGGATCGGCGTGAGCCTTTCCCGGAAAGCCTCCGCAGCCGATCTCGACGCACTGAACTCCCTGCTCAGCGAGATATTTCATTGCCCCGGCAGTATCCATTTCACCGAGAACAACAGTAAGAACACCTAATTTCATTGTCAGCACCTTCCCTTGATCATCGACCGGGCCGCCCGTTCCCGGGCAGCCGTCCTTTATTTGTTTTTATTGAACTCCGCAGCGAGATACGCGTTGATGAATCCGTCGATATGGCCGTCCATCACTTTTTCGACGACAGTCTCCTCGTAGGACGTCCTGTGATCCTTGACGAGCGTATAAGGGCAAAAAACGTATGACCTTATCTGGCTTCCCCACGCGATCTCCATCTGAACTCCTTTAAGATCCTCGACGCGGGCAACGTTTTCGCGCTGCTTCAGCTCGAACAATTTGGAGCGCAGCATGCGCATCGCGGTCTCCTTGTTCTGAAGCTGCGAGCGCTCCGTCTGGCAGGAGACGGTGATCCCGGTCGGCTTATGCGTTATCCTGACGGCGGAGTCGGTCTTGTTGACCTTCTGGCCGCCGGCGCCGGACGAGCGGTAGGTTCCCACTTCCAGATCCTCCGGGCGTATGTCGATCTCGATGGTATCGTCGATCTCCGGCATTACCTCCACGGACACGAACGACGTATGCCTCCTGCCGGCGGCGTCAAACGGAGATATCCGCACGAGGCGGTGGACTCCGTGCTCGGATTTAAGAAAGCCGTATGCGTTTTCGCCGTTAAACTGGATAACGGCGCTTTTAAGTCCGGCCTCGTCGCCGTCCAGATAATCGACGACTTTCACTTCGAAGCCGTGATCCTCTCCCCAGCGCGTGTACATGCGGAAAAGCATCTGTCCCCAGTCCTGCGACTCCGTGCCTCCGGCGCCGGGATGGATCGAAAGAATGGCGTTGTTCGCGTCGTACTCACCGGTGAGCAGCGTCTCGAGCCGAAGCATCTCGAATTCGGAGTTGTATTTTTCAAGAGCGGCCGCGACCTGCTCCGGCATTGAGGCGTCGTTGTCCTCGTTACCGAGCATTATCATGAGCTCTATCTCCTCGAGCTGAGACTCGAGACTGTGGAATTTGCCAAGTTTTGTTTTAAGGACTTTAAGGTGTCTGAGGGTCGCCTGCGAGGCCTCCTGGTCGTTCCAGAAATCGGGCTCGGACGCTTTGTTTTCAAGTTCTTCGATCAGATTTGACATGCCCTCCGTGTCAAAGTGAATCCCTCAAATCATATAATTTTTTCTGGAGCCCGTCTATCTGCTGGGCATACTGATCCAGTTCGAACATTATAATCATCTCCATTCCGGCTTTTCGCCGCTGTAATAATTTCGTTTCCGTTTCCGGGTTTCACCGCGTCATATACGGCGGAAGCGTCATAAACGACAGTTGCGTCATAAACGACAGTTGCGTCATACACCGCGGATAACAAGATTGTATCATATTTTCATGCAAAAAGGAACTGTATGCGGCCCGTTTTTTCGTCGGCCGCCGCGAGCCTGACCTCCACCGTATCGCCGAGCCGGTATTTTCTGCCCGTCCGCTGCCCTTTCGCGATCAGTCTCCGGGGATCGAAAATCATCCTGTCGGGCATATCGGAATAGAAAAGCAGCCCTTCCGCCGAATTTCCGAGAGTTATGAACAGCCCGAACGACGTCATGCCGCTGACTGTGCCGACGAAATCCTCTCCCTGAAAACCCGCCATATACGCGGCGACCATCTTGTCCGTGTAGAAGCGTTCCGCTTTTTCCGCCTCGCGTTCAGCCTCCGAGCAGCCGGCCGCGACCGTCGCGGAGTCCGGATATCTCGAAGCGAGCGTTTCCGGCCTCGCCCCGTACAGCGACTCCTTTATCACGCGGTGTATGTAAAGATCCGGATATCTGCGTATAGGCGAGGTGAAATGGGTATATTTTCCGGACGCAAGAGCGAAATGGCCGTCGCATACGGCGCTGTAGACAGCCTTCCCCATCGAAGCGAGCGTTAATTTCTGTATCAGCGGTCCGGCGCCCGTGCCCGCGCTTTTTTCGAGCATATCCGCTATCGCCCCTTCGATCAGCCCGCCTTTTCTGTCTGTCAGTCTGAAGCCGAAAAGTCTGACCGCCCCGTCCAGCTCCGCGAGTTTTTCCTTATCGGGCCCGGGATGATTTCTGTATATGAACGGCATTCCCGGCAGCGAGAAATGCGCGGCGACCGTTTCGTTCGCGGCGATCATGAATTCTTCTATCACGCCGTTGGCGAAGGTGATCCGGTACGGATATACGCCGTCGGGCCTCCCGTTCTTCCCTATGCTGACTTTCGTTTCCGGAAGCTCGAAATCGAGCATGCCGCGGCTGACGCGTATCCGCCTTCTGAGTTCGGCGAGTCGCCGCATTTCCGCAAGCGAAGTCGCGTGATCCGCGAAAATCGCGGCCAGCTTTCCGCGCGTCTCCGCGTCGCCCTCGAACAGTCTGTAATACTCATCGTACGTGATCTTGTATTTCACGTTGATGACGCTTTCAAATATCTCGTGGGAGACGATATTGCCGTCCGTGTCCGTCCGCATCATCACCGTCAAAGCGAGCCTGTCCTCCCCGACGTTCAGGCTGCATATTCCGTTTGAAAGCTCGGCGGGAAGCATCGGAAGCACGGCGTCGGGGAAATA
>CADBOE010000024.1 GCA_902796205.1 uncultured Ruminococcus sp.
GTCCGGGACAGACGTACTCGTTGACAACGGCGAGTCGGCGCTGAACCAGCATTTCGTGTGGCCGGAGGACGTCTGATCTTCTTTCGCCGCGGGAGAAACAGGCGCAGCGGGGAGAAGGGTGAAAAACAAAATCTAAAGTAGAACTTTCAGGTGACATCTGACGATGACCTTCTGCTTGCACAGGCGACCGAGAACGTGGGGCTGTTTCTTCTGAAAAATCCTTGACAGCCGTTTTTTTTTTGATAGAATGTATCAGCAGATCTGATTAAACGTCGATTTTTTGGAAGGAGGAAAATGAGATGAAAAAGAAGTATTTGTTCGTTGTGTTGGCCGCTTTGCTGGCAGTTGCCGTTATGGCCGTAATTATTTTTGCCGAAAACGCCGACAGCAAAGAAAAAGGCAGGACCGCGCCGGTTACCGCCGATCCCGCTACGGGGATAACGCCGGAACAGGTTGTCGCCGATCCGCCCGCCGTGCCTTCATTTTATGAAGAAGCCGCCGGCGCGCTGGGAGAAAATGCAATTAAAGAAGCGGACGTGATCATACGTTTCCGGACGTATTGCGAGAACGCGACCGCCGGAATGTCGAGTCCTTACCACAGCATCGATATTTACCTGCCGCAGGAAGGCGGATATACCGTCGAAACAGATGACGTGGATTTTGCCGGATATGACGCTCTTTGGGCGGAGGAAAACATCGCGGCTTTCAGTCCCGTACAGGTTATGCATGAAGCTCCGGCCGGACCTGTGATCTTTAATATTTATAAAGACGGCAGGCCCGTTGACGTGATACGCGTTAAGATCGCTGATACGGTCGTCAACGTAACCGGCGCGGACGGAAATGAAACGCAGGACGTAGTCAGGAAGATCGTTTCGTGCGAAAGCGACAGCCTCAGGGTGGCTTTCTACAACTGCGATACGTCCGCAGGCTGAAATGAATATGCCGCGGCGTGAATGAACCCGCCGCGCGGACGGCCGGAACGTTCTGATCATGGCGCGCCGCTTTGTACAGCGGCGCGTTTTCTGTGCCGTGACCGTACGAAAAGCTGTGCGGACGGGAGAAGACCGCACGGAGACCGCGCCGGAATACCGCCCAAAATTGACACCCCGCCGGACCGATGATATAATCGCCGGTGAACTTGTAACGCAGGGGAGCGCGAAAAGGTATGTATGACGTTGCCGTTATCGGAGCCGGAGTGACCGGAGGGCTGATTGCCCGGAAATTGACCTCCTACAAATTGAATATATGCATACTCGAAGCGGAAAACGACGTCGGATGCGGCGCAAGCAGCGCAAACAGCGCCATCGTTCACGCCGGATTTGACGCGAAACCCGGTACGCTCAAGGCGCGCTTCAACGTCGAGGGATCGCGCATGATGGAGCGCGTCTGCGCGGAGCTCGGAGTCAAATACAAAAGGAACGGGTCGCTCGTGATCGGATTTTCCGAAGAGGACAGGAAGACGCTCGGGGAGCTGCTCGAACGGGGCAGGAAAAACGGCGTCGAAGGGCTTTATATCGCCGGCGGCGATGAAGTCAGAGCGCTCGAACCGGAGCTCAGCGGCGACGTGACGTGCGCTCTCGTCGCTCCCACTGGCGCGATCATCTGCCCGTACGAGCTGGCCGTCTCGGCCGCGGGAAACGCCATGGACAACGGCGCGGAGCTGATGCTGAATTTCCGCGTATCGTCCGTCACCGTGACGCCGGACGGATTCTCGGTGGGAGCGGAGGACGGAAGGCGCGTCGCCGCCCGGCGCGTGATAAATTGCGCGGGGGTCTACGCGGACAGGGTCGCCGCGACGTGCGGAGACGACTCGTTCAGGATACGGCCGCGCCGCGGAGAATACATGCTGCTCGACAAAAGCGCCGGCGGCATGTGCTCGCATACGGTATTCCGCACGCCGACGGCGATGGGAAAAGGAATATTGATAACGCCGACCGTGGACGGGAATCTGCTGCTCGGCCCGACGTCGGAGGATATTGACGACAAGGACGATCTGTCGGTGACGCGCGGGGGGCTCGAACGCATCGCGGAGCAGGTAAAGCGCGAAATGCCGCGCGTTGACACCGGCGCCGTAATTACGTCCTTCTGCGGACTTCGCGCCGTCGGCAATACCGGCGATTTCATCATAAACGAGCCGCTGCGCGGATTCGTGAACGTCGCCGCCATTGAGAGTCCAGGGCTCACTTCGTCGCCCGCGATTGCAGAATACGTGGCGGAAATATTGGAAAATTCCGGACTCAAAATGGAAAATAACGGGAAATACGATCCTGAACACAGGCCGCTCCACTGGTTCCGCGAGCTCGGCGACAGTGAAAAGAACGAGGTCATCGCGCGCGATCCGTCATACGGGCGCGTCGTCTGCCGCTGCGAGGGCGTGACCGAGGGCGAGATCCTCTACGCCATTTCGCAGAATCCGCGCCCCTCGGACCTCGACGGGGTGAAAAGACGCACCAGAGCGCAGATGGGACGCTGTCAGGGCGGCTTTTGCTCGCCGTATATCGTGAAAATATTGTCCGACAGGCTCGGCATTCCGTTTGAAGCGGTGACAAAAAGCGGCGGCGGGTCGTATATCAACGTCGGGAGGACGAAATAGCCATGGCAGAGAGGGTTTTCGAATACGATCTGGCGGTGATCGGCGGCGGCCCGGCGGGAATGAGCGCCGCCTGCGCCGCTTACGAAAACGGCGTGAAGAGCGTCGTCATCATCGAAAGGGAGGACGCGCTCGGCGGGATCCTGAAGCAATGCATTCATTGCGGCTTCGGGCTCGAGCTGTTCGGCGAGGAGCTGACCGGGCCGGAGTTCGCCGGACGGCTGGCGGCGAAGGTGCGCGAATACGGCATCGACTGCATGCTGTCGTCGATGGTGCTCGCCGTTGACCGCTCGCTGAACGTGACCGCGACGTCCGCCGCGAACGGGATATTCACCGTCCGCGCGAAGGCCGTTATTCTCGCGATGGGATGCAGGGAGAGGCCGCGAGGGGCGCTCAATACGCCCGGAACGAGGCCGTCCGGTATTTTTACCGCCGGAACGGCGCAGCGATACGTCAATATCGACGGCTATATGCCCGGGAAAAAGGTTGTCATCCTCGGGTCCGGCGATATCGGGCTGATAATGGCGCGGCGGATGACGCTCGAGGGGGCGAAGGTCGAGGCGGTGTGCGAGGTGATGCCGTATTCAGGCGGGCTCGCGAGGAATATCGAGCAATGTCTGAATGATTTCGGGATCCCGCTGCTGCTGAGTCACACGGTGACGGAGATCCGCGGCAGGGAGAGGCTCGAGGGCGTGACGATCGCGCGCGTCGAGGCCGGGGCTGACGGCGTCCGGAGGCCGGTCGCGGGTTCGGAGCGGTTTATCGCCTGCGATACGTTGCTGCTTTCGGTCGGGCTGATTCCGGAGAACGAGCTGACGGTGAATTGCGGCATCGGGCTCTGCCCGGCGACAAAAGGGGCGGCCGTTTCGCAGGATCGTGAGACGGAGGTTCCGGGGATATACGCGTGCGGCAACGTTCTGCACGTTCACGATCTGGCCGATTTCGCGGCCGTGGAGGCGGCGCTGGCCGGGCGAGCCGCGGCCGGGCGGATAAAGGGGCTTCGCGGCGGCGGTTGCGGGAGTGGCGGCGGTAGTGCGAGTGACGGCGGTTGTGCGAGTGACGGCGTTCGCGGGTGCGGCGGCGTTTGTGCCGGGGACAACGCGGGAGAGGAATTCCGCGCCGTTTTCGAAACGGACGGTCAGGTGCGCTATACCGTTCCTCAGCGTCTCACGAGGCGCTGCGACGTGAAAGTCTATTTCCGCGTCTCCGGCATATTTGAACGCGTCAGCCTCGAGGTGCGCGCGACAAGCGTTGGCCGCGGCGACGAAAACAATCTTATTTTCACCAAAAAATACATAAAATTGACCCCGGGAACGATGCAAACGGTGACACTTACTTCGGAAATGCTCGAAAAGTGCGATTCCGGCGCCGTGATCCGGTTCAGCCTCGTGCCGCAGCGGAGGGATGACAAATGAAACGCAATATTACGTGCATAATATGCCCGCGCGGCTGTGAAATGGAAGCGGAACTGACCGGCGGAGGCGTCTCCGTTTCCGGCTTCGGCTGCGCCCGCGGCAGACAGTACGCGGAAAACGAATTGATCCGCCCCGTGAGGACGCTTACGACGACGGTGGTGCTTCGCGACGGGAGTGTGATTCCGGTGCGGACCGACAGACCCGTGCCGAAGGAGAGAATGTTCGACTGCATGGAAGCCGTGCGCGGCGTCAAGGAGCTTCCGGACTGCAGCCCGGGCAGCGTTGTCATTGCCGACGTCTGTGGCACCGGCGCCGATCTGATAGTGGATTGACGGCCGGCGAAGCAGCCGGAAAATGAAAGCCACAGAGTCATGCCAAGGTAAGAGGCAAAGATAGAATTGCGGTTATAGTTGTTGAAAACAGTTGCGGGGGATGATTCTCCCGTTATTATTTTATATGCTCGCTGACCGTATCGTCGACGCTGTTTTCATCCTGCGGCAGAACAGACGGCTCAGGGGGCGGGAAACGGGGGTCTGTCCCCCGTTGCTGGTTGCGGGGACAGGGGCGAAAACCGGGGTCTGTCCCCCGTTGCACCCCCGTTGCAGCGTCTCCCGTTGCAGCAACCGCTGCTCTTGCATTCAGGCGCGCAATTGTGCTATATTGCACGAGGGAGCTTGTGCGGCGCCTCCGGAGGTGTTTGGCCGTTGAAAGAACAATTGAAAAAGGTCAGATTCGGCGGGATACCCGAAACGGCGGAGGAATACGGAAAGGTGTTTGCCGAAACGGTAGGAGAACCCGAAGGGGCGGCGGCACTGTTTGTACTCGCGTTGGCCGTATTCGGAGAGGATCGCGGAACCGGTACGGCGTGCCTCGGCATGATATGTGCCGATCCGCCGTCGGAGGCGGTCGTTGACGCCGCGTTCCCGGATAGCGGTGAGATGAGAAAGATCGCCGGATCGTATTTTCAGCGGGAGCCGGACGGCGGGATCGCCGTTACCGTGAAGCTGACGGACGAAAAGCCGGCGAGAAAAGACCGGAGGACCGTTTACGTCGGATGCGCGGGGACGCGGAGCTACAGGCCGCTGACGCTTATATCAAAACCGCCGCGCTATCTGAAAAAGCGGTACGGGATAACGAAGGATTTTTACAACGACCCGTGGCTCGCGGAGGATTATCCGTCGATGATACTGCCGCTGCCGAGGGAGAAAAACGGCGCGGATATCCGGTGATAATTCAATTCACCGGCCCGCGGAGCCCGGCAGACACCGGATACCGGAAGACGACGGAGCCCGTCGGACACCGGCGCATACAAGGTCACACGACAATAAAGAAGGTAACATCCAATGGCAGAAACCGGAAAAAAGGTCTCGAAAAAGCAGAAGGCGAAGCAGTGGGCGATCAGGATCGTCTGCCTCGTGCTGGCGGTATCGCTCGTCATCGCCGGCGCCTGCATGCTGCTCAGCCAGATAATTGACGCGATCAGGGGCTGAAAACGATGTTGGCGGCGGGAGATCAGTTCAGCAGGATAATGATATACATCAAAGAATTCCTGTCCTTCGACAGCTTCTGGGACGTGGCGAAGGCCGTCATCGACGTTGCCATCATCTCGTTCCTCTTCTACCGCATTATCTGCGCGCTGAAGGACTCGCGGGCGTTTCAGCTTATCAAGGGGATACTTCTCATACTGCTGACGGCCGTTCTGGCGCTGCTGCTCAGGCTGCCTACGCTGACGTTCATCATCAGGGCGTTCCTGAACGTGCTGCCGGTGCTTTTCGTCATCATGTTCCAGCCGGAGATCCGGCGCTGGCTCGAGGGCATCGGAAACAGCAACATTAAGGGCATTTTCACGATGGCCGGGCGGTCGCACAACGAAGCCGTCGATTCGGTCATCAACGAAGTTGCCTCCGCCGTGACGGCAATGAGCCGCGAGCGCGTCGGCGCTCTCATCGTGTTCGAGCGGTCAACGAGCCTCGGCGAGATCGTAAGGACCGGTACGGTCGTTGACGCCAACACGTCGAGCCAGCTTCTCAGACTTATCTTCATCCCGAATACGCCGCTTCACGACGGAGCGGTCGTCATTCGCGACGGAAAGATCCACGCGGCGGCGTGCTACCTGCCGCTTTCGCCCAACAATTCCCTCGACAAGGACCTCGGAACGAGGCACCGCGCCGGCATCGGCGTGACCGAGAACACGGACTGCGTTTCCGTCATCGTTTCGGAGGAAACGGGCAATATCTCGCTTGCGCAGGGCGGCGAGCTTCAGCGCGGCATTTCGCGTGAAATGCTGGTCCGGCTGCTCCGTGAGGCCCTGTACAAAAAGGAAGAGAAAAAGAAAGGGGTGAGCCGCCGTGAAAAATAAATTCCGGAAATTCGTTACCGGGAAATCGTTCTTCATCATATTGTCCGTCGTGCTGGCGGTGGCTTCGTGGATTGCCGTCCTCGGTATCACGAACCCGATCATTACCCGCTCGGTGGAGGTGCCGATCGAATTCCTGAACGAAAACGCCCCGTCTATACTCGATCTCAAGGACATGACAGTCACATATCCGAAAACCGCGACTGTAACGGTGAGCGGAAGGCAGGATACGCTCAATAATCTGAACGCTTCCGAAATCAGCCTCACGTGCGATCTCGAAGCGATCACGAAGGCGGGCGAAACGACGCTCGAGGTCACGAGACCCGTGTGCGAGCGCGTCGGCGTGACGGTCAACGACTATTATCCGAAGTCGATCACGTTCAATTACGACAAAACGGCGAAGAAGAATCTCGACGTCAGGATAGAATACGATTCCGGTCTTCTGAGGGACGGATACGAGTTTATTTCCGTGACGTCTTCGCTCAGCAGCATCCCGGTGGCGGGAATGGCGTCGCTGCTGGACACGTGCGATTACGTCCGGGTCGACCTCAGCGACAGCATCGAAAATGGAACGCTCGATTCCAACAAAAACGCGGCGTTTCTCGTGAAATATATTTCCACCGCCGGAGAGAATATTACCCGTTATTTCCCGGAGGAAAAGGTGACGGTGGAGATACAGGTCGGAAAACGGATCTTCTGTGACGCCGCGGTGACGGGAACGCCGGCGGAAAGCCATTATTACAACGGATTGACCCTCGATCCGGCGACGCTGCTCGTGCAGGGCAACCCGGAGCTGCTGAAGCAGGTCGATTATATCGACTTCGGCGGGATCGACGTGAGCGGAGCGGAGAATAACGTTGTCCGCGAGTACAGGATCGCCGATTTCCTGCCGTCAGGCGTAACGCCGGTGGGCGTGCAGACGGTGACCGTTACCGCCGAGGTGAGCGAATACGTCGTGAAGACGTTCGAGGTGCCGCTGAGTGCGCTGACGATTCCCGGCAGGAACGACTCGCTGTATGATTACGATATCTCGCCTTCGTCCTACTCCGTCAGGGTGCGCGGCAACGAGGAGGATATGGCGCTGTTTACGCTCGCGTCCGCCGTTCCGACGGTGAATCTCGAGAAGCGCACCGTCGGCGTCTACAACGTGCCGCTGACGTTCGGCTCGCTCGATACTTCGAAATATACGATAGTCGGCGAATATATCTATTCCGTGAAGATCTCGGAGAAGATAACCGAGACGCCCGTGCCGCCCACGCAGGTGCCGACGCCCGTTCCGACGGAGGTACCGACGCCCGTGCCGACCGAGATCCCGACGCCGGTCCCGACTCCGACCGAGGAGCCGCATGATCCGACCGCCCCGCCTGTGACTGAAGAGACGGCGGAGCCCTCGGGCGAGTGAGGCGCCGACGGGTATGGTGCGCGTTGGTACCGATATAGTCGAGGTTGACCGCGTCAGGAGAGCCGTCGAGCGGACGGGTGAGGCTTTTGTCCGCCGCGTATATACGGAGGGCGAGGCGGCTTATTGCGACGCCGGAGCGGCGAGGCGGTTCGAGAGCTACGCGGCGAGATTTGCCGCGAAGGAGGCTTTTGCGAAGGCGACGGGCGAGGGGGTCGGGGCCAACGTCCACCTGAATGAGGTGGAGGTGGTCAATCTCGCTCACGGCAAGCCGGTCCTGCGCCTGCACGGGACGACCGCCGCTTTTTTCGAGGAGGCGTTTCCGGGGGCGTGCGTGGACGTGAGCCTTTCGCATACGTCGAAATTGGCCGTCGCGACCGTGGTGATCGGGACGGCGGAGGAGTAATTGTCCGGCGGAGAAGAAATTGTCCTGAGGAGATTATTTGTCCGGCGGAGAATCACGTAGCCGTTGCGGCCGTGACGACCGGGAGCAGCGTCATCAGCGCATTTTCATGCGGCGCATCGTCATCGGCGAATGGCCGTATCTTTTTTTGAACACGGTACAGAACGTCGTGAGTGATGAAAATCCGCAGCAGGCGGCGACCTCCGAAATGCTTTTCGTGCTCTGAACGAGCAGGGCCAGCGATTTTCCGAGCCTTAGACGCAGCACGCAGCGCATGATGGTGTCGCCGAAGACTTCGCGGAATTTGTGCGCGCAATAATAAGTGGACAGCTGCGAGTGTTCCGTTATCTCGCCGAGTGAGATGTCATTCTGAAGATTTTCGCAGATGAAGCGGACCGGTTTTTCGAGTATCGGCCATGACGCGGCGATCTCCGTCTGGACGTAATCCCAGCCGAGGTGCTCGTCGAGATATGAGCACAGCAGCTCGAGACTTCCGTGAGCGGAGAAGAGCGACGGGAGCGTCCTGGCGGCAGGGTCAGGGTCCACCGCCGACACGAAGCCGGCAGTCGTTTCGTAAAGCTCGACAAATTCGCCGTAATGCGGCTCTTCCGGAGTCAGCACGGATGCCGAGCCCGGAACGCGGAACGTCGACGATTTGTCCTCCGGGTCTGCGCTCGCCGTGAAGCAGAGCATTTCGCCTTCCGGCTCCGTATCGTCTATTCCGGGCAGCAATATGTGCGGAGCGTACGGTTCTATCAATATGAATTCGCCGGGGCCGATCAGGTAATGGTCGTCGCGGACGGCCGCGAACAGGCTGCCTTTTTCCGGGCGAACAATGACCATTTCGGGGCGCATTTCGAATTTCCCGGTTTCTATTTTTCCGCGCTTAAATGAGATCGCCGATATGATGCCGGACATGGTTTCGATTTTTTTCGAGACCGGGGCGTCAATCAAAGGCTCGCCGGAGACGGTTTTCCGTATTCCGGCTGGTGCGCTGGTATGATTTTCTGCTTTTTTGTTCATCATATGTAAGGTCAAACCTTCTCCGCGAGCTGTTGGTTTTTGTTTGTGAGGCTATTATAGCACCGGTCAGAAAGCAAAATCAAGCAATTTCTATTAGAATTTCTATTAGAATGAGGCGGTGTGCGGTGCTGGATGAGAC
>CADBOE010000025.1 GCA_902796205.1 uncultured Ruminococcus sp.
CGGCAATATGTTCAGAAGCGTCGCGAAATTCGTGCCGGTGACAACGAGGTCGTCGATGCTGTATTCGACGGTAAATTCCTCGCCGTTCACGAGATCGAAAAGCTCGATCGGGAGGTCTATCCTCGCCGAGCTGATTTCAAGGCCCTTGCCGGTCCATTCGGCCGTGTCGCCGAGTGTGAAGTCGATGTCGTATTTATTCGGGGAAAGGTCTTCCCATATTTCGGTAGACAAATTCTGACCTTTTCTGGTGTTGTATCCGCCTTCATAGAGAGCGACAAGTCCGTCGCTGACGTAAGGAATCGTATATCCGGGCGCGGGCGCTTCCGTCGGAGCCTGCGTGGCCGGCTCGGGTGTGGCGGGAACTTCCGTCGCAGGTACCTCCGTCGCGGGTTGCTCCGTCGCCGGCTGATCTGTTGCGGCGGCAGCTGTCTGCACGTTGCCGGCAGAGGCCTGCTCCGAAGGCTGTTCCGAAGGAGTCCCGGGCGCGCAAGCACAGATAAGCGACGCGAGCATCAGGGTTGTCAACAAATACAAAATGATCTTTTTCATTTTCAACTGTCCTTTCGATTTTACTCGGTCACTATTATATCATCAATTGTCAAATAATGCAATCCCACGAGGCGCTTCCCGCGAATCTCCGGGCAAAAAAACCGGCAAACCGGGGTCTGTCCCCCGTTGCACCTCAGGCGGGACAGGGCGGAAACCCGGGTCTGTCCCCCGTTGCACCTCAGGCGGGCCAGGGCGGAAACCCGGGTCTGTCCCCCGTTGCCGCCGGCAGCAGCAGGACAAAAAGTCCGGTTTCCTCCTCAAAAATAATATTCCTTTCCGCCGGGAAATATCGGTAAATAATCTGCTCAAAGCGGGAAATATCCGGAAATAAAACACGAAAAGGCTTACGGCAGCTTGCTTTCCGGCGCAGAACGCTTCAGCGGCTGATGCTCAGCAACCGGGGTCTGTCCCCCGTTGCACTGTCACCCGTTGCACCCTGTCCCGGTTGCACGCATTTTCTGAGCGGCTTGCAATATATCCGTTCAGATGATAAAATCATTCAAATTCGCAAAAGGGTGGGCGGGCGGGCCGAAAAGCTTTTTAGCGAATCATGATTTTGAATTGCGGACTGAGATAACGGCAAAAGGCGTTAAGGTTGAAAAGGAGAAGCGTTATGAACCACAAAGGAACGGTACGGCTGCAGACCGGCCGCCTGATATTGCGTAGACTGACAGCGGAAGACGACGAGGCCATGTTCAGAAACTGGGCTTCCGACCCGGAAGTGACCAAATATCTTACCTGGCCGCCTCACAAAAACATTGACGTCACGAGAACGCTGCTCGGGAGATGGATCAGCGAATACGACAGCGACGATTATTACCAATGGGGCATCGAGCTGAAGGAGCTCGGCGAAGTCATCGGTGGCATCTCGGTCGTCAACATGAACGAGTCCACGGAAATGATTCACGTCGGCTACTGCCTCGGCGCCGCCTGGTGGCACAAAGGAATAATGACCGAAGCCTTCCGCGCCGTCATACACTTTCTTTTCACGGAGGTCGGCTGCAACAGAATCGAAAGCCAATACGACGTAAACAACCCAAATTCCGGCGCCGTCATGAAAAAATGCGGCTTGTCGTTCGAGGGAATAATGCGAAGCGCGGGCAGGAACAATCAGGGCATCTGCGATCTCGGACAATATGCCATACTTAAAAGCGATTATTTAACACTCACACAGGCGTAAAACCAAACCCGGGCCGGCGTGGTCCGGTTCCTTCCCTGACCGTCCGATTCGACACGGCTCAGCTCATCCTGCCCCACCCGGCTCAGCCAACCACGGCACAATGCAGCACCGCTCCCCCCGGCACGACTACGGACAAAATTACCGCCCGCCGCCCTTCCCTATCAAATATTCCGTAAACGAAAGAGCGCGAACGCCGGCACGCAGGATCCCGTTCTCAACGCTGACCGTAACGGCATCCTCATTTATCCCGTTTTCTGACACGGAATTCGTGGAAATAAGACTCGGCGCCCACAGCATCCTGCCCGGATAAACGCCGTCCGCCACGTTGAAAACGGAAACGTCAAGTTCAAGCGTGTCGCCCCGCTCCGACCGGTTGAGAATATTCAAAACCAGCATCGTTCCGGTCTCGTCCTCGGAAAGCTGTACCTGAACAGGATCAGTGCGCGCCGGAAGATAATCCTCGATGACCAGCGTCCGGTAGGCTCTCGTGTGGGCGAACCAGTGCATCATCATCCCCGACGGCTCGAAATAATCCCCCTCTTTCGTGGTTTCCAGAACTGCCTGCGAATGATTGTCCGCAAAAGCGCTGAAGCAGGCAAAATCGACCAGCTGCCCGTACCGCTGCCAGGTCATAAGATTCGAGGCGGCCTCGAGCGCGTAGCTCCAGCGGCTGAAAATCATGCAGCGGTCGATCACCCTTTCGCTCTTCGGCACCATATTGTAAAGATCCGCGCCGTTCATAGGCACCCATTCAGTATTGCAATATCTGATATCCGTTCCGTGAGATCGGTTGAAATCCTCAAGAAGCGCCGCCTTCAGAGCCATATCCGCCTCTCCGATACCGCGATCCGCCAGAAAATCGATATGCTTTCCGGCGATTTCCATCATTTTCTTCAGATCATCGAGGCAGAAGCCGTAAAATACCATGCCGATCCTGATCGACGGATCGACGGCCTTCATTGCCTTCGAATATTTCACGCATTCCTCCGCGTACTCCACGGCGCCGAACCACCTGTGTATTTCGTTGTCCAGTTCCCAGTACTGAACGCCGAAAGGCTCCGGATGGCCGTTTTCGGCGCGCATTCTCCCGCCTTCGGTATCGATACCGCCGTTGCAATATTCGACCCACGCCGCGGCGTCCCTCGCTCCCTGCTCGCCGTCGGTAAATTCCCGCGCGTCAAAGCCGTGCTGAAATGGGCACTGCTCCCTGTCATCCGGATCGATATTTCTTTTTTCCGGCGGCACGAGATCCCAGAAGCGCTTCAGCGGATGGTACATGTTGACGCAGATCATCGACTCGCCGCCGATCGCTTTCGCGTACTGCACGAGCTCGTCCGTGCCGATATCGTTGTACTGAAGGCCATTCCAGAAATACGAATAGCCCGGAACACGTTTTTTGCCGACGCCGTCGCGCCAGTTGTAATACGAGGCGAAGCAGCCGCCGGGCCAGCGGAGAACGCGCGGGCTGATATATTTTCCGGAATCAACGGCGCTTTTCCTGAATCCGAACACAGAATCCTCCGCCGTCAGCGAAAAGTCGTCAAAAACGTATTCCGTCCCGCCGGGCGTAAACAGGACGAACGTGTATCTGCCTTCCTCGGGCACGGTCAATACGGCTCCGATCTCAACGTATTCATTGCCGTCAACTGTTCCGGCGGAGGCGGTACAGACCGGGGCGACGGTCGTTCCGTCCCTGAAAAAAGCAGCCGTCAGAACGCCGCCACGGCAGGCGCTTCCGGCGGCGAGACGCGCCGCGCCTCTGAAAAAATAATTGACGCCCGGTCTCAAATATTTCCCGTCCTGCGCGAGACCGCCCTGAACGCCCGCCGGCGAATCGTTGACCACCTTCATGGCGGTACGGCCGTGGTAACCGTCCCCGATCAGGCCGATATGCACGCACCCGTTATCGGATTCCTCTATTATGAACGTGGCGTCATCCTTTACTTCCTGATAGCCCGCCGTTCCCGGAAACGCAAACCAGGCGTCGTGCTCGTATCCCGAATGATACCATTCAAGCTTCCGCCAATCCGTTTCGTAGCGTGAGGAAATATCCGTGTCGTCCTCGAGCATATAAGAGCATACCTTGTAAATCAGGCGGTAGGCGTTGAAACGTTCGAAGCTGCGGTTGAAAAACAGCTCGGCTCCGAGTCCGTTTTCCTGAAATCCGAAAGCCAGTTCTATAAAATTCGACGGGAGCTTTCTGCTTATCGGCGTGCTGTGATACCTGTCGGTAGCGGTCAGTTTCATGCGGTTTTCTCCTGTTTTGTTTTTCGTCCGGTTCCTGCTTCGGCGTCAGTCATTCCGAATGCCGGCAAAAGCTTTGTTCGCTGAGATTATACACTACCGGGGGGCGCGGATGCCATATCAAAAAATGCTGTTTTCCTGAAGCCCGAACTTCGAAATTAATGCATACTGATGCCCCGGGGCTTCGCTGCGGTTCGCGAACTGTCACCGCACGTCCCCGGGGCTCCGGTACATGATCCTGATTTTCAGCCGTCCCCCGTCAGGGACAACGGAATCTGTTATTTCGAAGCGTTGAATTCCGTCGCGTAAAGCGAATCGGAGACGTCGATGGCGCCCTTGAACATCCTGATCTCCGCAATCGAACCGGCAAACAGCCTGCGTATCATTCCGGCGGGATCGTCAGGGTTTTTCGAGTCGCCGCTATGTCCGGCGGCGGACTTCCGGCCTACGCCGACTTCCCACGAAAACGAGGGATCCGTGCACATGATCCTTCTCGCCTGATTGTAGGCCCTGTAGAGCTCCTCTCCGTCGACGTAAACCGTGATGTAACAAAGCTCATCCTGCGTCACAAGCACGTGATGCCACTCTCCGGCTTTGAGCAGTTTTTCATTCATTTCTTCGTTGATGCCGTTGTAATCGCCCATTACAAGCAGCTGGAGCCACGTCTCGCGATCTCCGAGAAGCGTACTGCCCTTCCGGTCTCCCACTCGGTAACGGCGACCGAGAAAGGAGGCTCGTTGTTCGTATCGAGGACGCCCTGCCTCGAGAAAATGCCCGCGTATCTGTTGTATTCAAGGTCGAGATCCGCCGAAAGCTTGAATATGAACTCGATTGAAAAGCCTTCTTCGAATTCATACGAATTGACCGGAGCGTCTTTTACCGTCTCAAGATATTTTCCGGACGTATAGCCGCCGGTATATGACGTTTCGCTTGCCTTGTACGTATCGACTGACGCGGCCTTCACTTTCGTGTTGTCCATCTTCAGACCGGATTTGAAATTCTGCGCCGAAGCGTCGACGTCCGTGTCCCAGGAGAAGATATCGAGCTGATCGCCGTTCCCGACGGTTTTGGCAACAAGGTCGTTTCCGTTCCCGGTCAGATCTTTGAAGCCTACGGTATCGTCATCGACCGATCCGGTATAGCATCCGTCGACGTTCTGCAGCTTCCAGTGAGCGAAAAGCGCGGCCTTCGGCTCCTCCGGAGCATCCGTTTCGACCGGAGCCGCCGTATTCTCGCCGGGAGCAGGCACGGAAGAGCAGGCGGAAACAACGCCGGCAATCATCAAAGCGGCAAGCATGACCGCAAAAAGTCTGATAATGATTCTGGATCTTAACATAACAACCTCCCTGTGCGTATACGATGCGTAGTGCGAAGCCAACCAAAAAAGATGTTTAAGTATATCCCGGATCCGGACGGCGTGTCAAGGCTCGTCGGCCCGCGTCTGCCGGCAGCGCGATAAAAAGTACGAAAAACGCAGGAAAAGCGTGCGAAAAACGTCAGCGCGGCACGGCCCGTGCGCCTTTTTCAAAAAAGCGGATTAGCTCTTCGCAATCCGCTTCTTCGGTCGCGAACGAAGTCACTATCCTGACGACGGAATCGCTCTCGCCGGCGGTCCACAGCTCGCAGCCGAACTCGCCGACAAGCTCGCGTGCCTTTGCGTTTGCCAGTTTGACGAATATCTGATTCGTGACGGAATTGCCCGAAAATTCAACGTGATCCGCGATCGACATTCTGATAAACGAAGCCGTCCTGTTCGCTTTTTCGGCCATTTCAAAATACAATCCGTCGGTGAACGCTCTTTCGAACATTATTCCAGCGACGAAGCCCTTGGCGCTCATCGCGCCCCTGTTTTTCATGTGATAACGGAAATCCGCGGCCAGCTCCGCGTTTCCGAACACGACCGCCTCTCCTGAAAGCATTCCGTTTTTCGTGCCGCCGACGTAGA
>CADBOE010000026.1 GCA_902796205.1 uncultured Ruminococcus sp.
AGCTCGCTTGACATTTTCCGCAAATTAATCATAATATACGAAGATCGTCCGCGGCGGAACGGGCGCCACCGAAGACCATTTGAAGCTCATTCGAAGCCCCTTCGGAGCCCCCTCGAAACGCCTAAGAAGCGCCGCCTGAACGCCGGCCCGAACGGCGGCGATCTGTATGAAAGGAACCGTACGTCCCATGTTTAAAATAATGAAGCGGCTCGCCGGCTCGGTACGCGAATTCAGAAAAATGTCCGTATTGACCATGATATTCATTGTGGGTGAAGTCATAATCGAATGCTTCATCCCGTTCATAGTCGCGAACCTCACAAACGACATAAAAAACGGATGCGGAATGGACGTCATACTCCGCAGCGGAATACAGCTCGTTATTCTGGCGGTATTGTCGCTCACGTGCGGAGGAGTCGCCGGCTTCACCGCCGCGAAAGCGTCCGCCGGATTCGCCCGGAACCTGCGGCACGACCTGTTCTACCGCGTGCAGACGTACTCGTTCACGAACATTGACAAATTCTCGTCCTCGTCGCTCGTCACGCGCATGACGACGGACGTCGCAAACGTTCAGATGGCGTACATGATGCTGATAAGAATTGCCATCCGCGCGCCCCTCATGTTCGTATTCGCCATATTCATGGCATACTATATGGCGGGAGCGCTGGCAACGATGTTCGTTGTCGTTGTCCCCGTGCTCATAACGGGACTCATCCTTGTCGCCAGGAAAGCCATGCCGGCCTTCCGCAGCGTTTTCCGCAAATACGACCGCCTGAACGAATCCGTCGAGGAAAACGTGATGGCAATGCGCGTCGTCAAAGGCTTTGCCCGCGAACAGTACGAAAAAGACAAATTCGGCGCGGCGTCCGAGGACATCCGGAAGGATTTCACAAAGGCCGAGCGCATCGTCGCCCTGACAGGGCCGCTTATGCAATTCTGCCTGTATTTCAACATGGCGTTCGTACTTATATTCGGCTCGCGGCTCGTCATAACGCAGCACTACATCGACGTCGGACAGCTGTCGGCGATGCTCACGTACGGGTTTCAGATACTGATGTCGCTCATGATGATATCAATGATATACGTTATGCTCACGATGTCAGCCGAATCAGCGAGGCGCATTGACGAGGTGCTGCAGGAGGAAAGCGCGATCAAAGCGCCCGAAGCACCCGTAACCGAACTCACCGACGGCTCCGTCAGCTTCAGAAACGTCCATTTCAAATATTCCGCGAACGCCGAAAACGACACGTTGTCCGGCATCGATCTCGAGATCCCGTCCGGCAGCACGGTCGGAATACTCGGCGTCACCGGAGCGGGGAAAACGTCTCTCGTTCAGCTGATACCGCGTCTCTACGACGTCAGCGAAGGAACGGTGAGCGTCGGCGGCAGGGACGTACGCGAATACGACCTCGACACGCTGCGGAACGGGGTGGCGATGGTCCTTCAGAAAAACCTCCTTTTCTCCGGGACGATAAAAGAAAACCTGCGCTGGGGCGATCCGGCGGCAACGGATGAAGAGATAGCGGAGGCGTGCAGGCTCGCTCAGGCCGAGGATTTCATATTGTCCTTTCCGGAAGGGTACGACACGCACATCGATCAGGGGGGAACGAACGTGTCCGGCGGCCAGAGACAGCGTCTGTGCATTGCCCGCGCGCTTCTCAAAAAGCCGAAGATACTGATACTCGACGACTCGACGAGCGCCGTTGACACCAGGACGGACGCGCTTATCCGCCAGGGCTTCAGAAAGTACATACCGGAAACGACGAAAATAATCATAGCGCAGCGCATAACGTCGGTAATGGACGCCGATATGATAGTGATACTCGACCACGGGCGCATCCAGGCCGCAGGCGACCACGAAACGCTGATGCGCGTGAGCGCCGCGTACAGGGAGACTTATTATCAGCAGAACAAGGCCTCCGGGCAGGAAGGGGCTGAGGAAAATGCATAAAAACGGAAGAAAGATCGACTTCAGGATCCTCGGCCGCATAATACGGCTGCTGTTCAGGTATTATCCGGGACTGACCGCCGTTACGGGCGTGTTCATCGTTTTCTCCGCCGTCGTCAGTTCGATACCGGCGATCTTCCTGCAGAAAGTGATCGAAACGATTGGGCAGTTTTACAAATCGCGCGACTGGGAGGCCGCGAAGGGCGTAATAATGCCGCAGATCACGCTGCTTATTTCGCTTTACGCCGTCAGCGTCATATGCATTCTGGTCTACAGGCAGCTTTCGGCGTACATAACGCAGGGGCTTCTGTACCATCTCAGAAGGCAGATGTTCGACAATATGCAGACGCTCCCGATCAGCTATTTCGACCGCAACAGCTACGGCGATATAATGAGCTATTACACGAACGACATTGACGCCATACGTCAGGTGGTGTCCGAGACGCTGCCGGTCGTTCTTCAGTCCGGCGTTATCGTCCTGACCGTGCTGTTTATCATGGCGTACTACAGCGTGTGGCTGATGCTGCTCGTGCTGCTCGGCGTCGCACTCATGCTGTTCGTGTCGCGCACCGTCGGCGGCAATTCGTCGAAATATTTCGTGCGCCAGCAGAAGGCGATGGGAAAGACGGAGGGCTTCATACAGGAGATCATGAACGGCCAGAAGGTCGTCAAGGTGTTCTGCCACGAGGAGCGGAGCGGCCGCGATTTCGACGAGGTCAACGAAGCTCTTTTCCAGGACAGCTTCCGCGCCCACACGTTCGCGAACATGCTCGGACCGGTAATAATGAACCTCGGAAACATCCTCTACGTGCTCGTCGCGATAGTCGGCGGCGTGCTGATGATAAACGGCGTTCCGAACGTGAGCATCTCCGGGCTCGCAATGGGGATCAGCATCGTTATCCCGTTCCTGAATATGACGAAGCAGTTCACCGGAAATCTCAACCAGCTTTCGCAGCAGATCAATTATATCGCAATGGCTCTCGCCGGGGCGCAGCGCGTGTTCGCGCTCACGGATGAGGCGCCGGAGGCGGACGACGGCTACGTCACGCTCGTAAACGCCGTTATCGACAGCGAGGGCAACGTCACCGAATCTCCCGTAAAGACCGGTCAATGGGCGTGGAAGCATCCTCACGGCGACGGCACGCTCACGTACACTCCGCTTCGCGGCGACGTCAGGATGTTCGACGTTGATTTCGGATATACGCCGGACAAGCCGGTGCTCCACGACATAACGCTGTACGCCGAACCGGGCCAGAAGGTTGCCTTCGTCGGAGCGACGGGCGCTGGGAAAACCACCGTCACGAACCTGCTCAACCGGTTTTACGATATTGCCGACGGCAAGATCAGATATGACGGTATCAATATCAACAAGATACGGAAGGCCGATCTGCGGAGGTCGCTCGGTCTGGTGCTGCAGGAAACGAATCTGTTTACCGGAACCGTTATGGAGAATATAAGATACGGGCGGCTCGACGCGACGGATGAGGAATGTATCGCGGCCGCGAAGCTCGCCGGAGCGGACAGCTTTATAACGCGCCTTCCCGAGGGCTACCAGACGCGCCTTTCCGGCAGCGGCTCGAATCTGTCGCAGGGCCAGAGGCAGCTTTTGTCGATCGCGAGAGCGGCCGTCGCGAATCCGCCGGTAATGATCCTCGACGAGGCGACGTCCTCGATAGATACGCGCACGGAGAGCATCGTTCAGCAGGGCATGGACAAGCTCATGGAGGGCAGGACGGTTTTCGTCATCGCCCACAGGCTGTCAACGGTCATGAATTCGGACGTTATTATGGTGCTCGATCACGGGCGCATTATCGAGCGCGGCAATCATGAGCAGCTGATTGCGGAGAAGGGGACGTATTATCAGCTTTACACGGGCGCGTTCGAGCTGGAATAACGGCGCGGAGGCGCGAGAGCTCTTTTCAGCGTGTACCAGGCGGCGGCAGCGGCGCGCGTCGAATTCCGGCGGGCATCAACCGCGGCCGGCGCCGAATATGAGTTGTCGGCGGCGGTTTTGGCGCAGGTGCTATTTCAGCGGGAATCAAGCGGCGGCAGCGGCGCGCCGGAGCGAATCATTCATTTTTTGTTTTCGAGCAAAGCCTGTTTCCTCGGCGGAACGGGCTTTTCCGTTATCTCCCCGGCCTTGTCGAGCGCGATCTTGGTGAGCAGCGGTCCCGCCAGTTCGTATATCAGGACGGCGAACAGCGCTATATTCCTGATGATCATGCCGGATTCGCCGAGCGACATTGCCGTCATCGACATTCCGAGAGCGACGCCTGCCTGCGGGAGAAGCGTTATCCCGAGATATTTTTGCACCGTCGGTTCACATTTCATCATGCGCGATGAGAAATTGGCCCCGAGGATCTTGCCGGCGGATCTGATCAGTATGAATACGACGCCGATGAGCACGATCTCCCACGAGCGGAAAACGTCGAGCTCCATCCCGGCGCCGGAGAGTACGAAGAACAGCACCATGATGGGGCCGGTCCAGCGGTCGAGCCGGTCCATCAGCTCGGCGGAGAAGTCGCAATAATTGCAGAAGATCGTTCCGAGCACCATGCATACGAGCAGCGACGAGAAGCCGATTTTCACGGGGCCGATGCTGAAGCTCAGCTTCGAGAGGGCGACCGCGAAGAATACGTAGCAGACGGATATGGAGAGCCTTTTCGAGCGTGAGTGGAAGAAGCGCTCGGTGAACGTGAATACGGCGCCGAGGACGGCTCCGAGCGCGACCGACGCGATAACTTCGATGAGCGGGTCAACGATCACTGAAAACACGTCCACGGTTCCGTGCTCGAGCGCGCGTGCGATGCCGAACGATACGGCGAACAGCACGAGTCCGACGACGTCGTCGAGAGCAACGACCGGCAACAGCATTTTTGTGACCGGGCCGTGCGATTTGTATTGCTTCACGATCATGAGAGTGGCCGCGGGAGCTGTTGCCGCCGCTATCGCTCCGAGGGTAACGGCAACGGAGAGCGGGAGCTTGTCGGGCATCAGAAAATGAAGGCCTATTAGCGCCGCGTCGACTAGCAGCGTTGCCGTCAGGGCCTGAAATACGGCGACAACGACCGCCTGCCTGCCAAGCTTTTTTATGTCCTCCATTCTGAACTCGTTGCCCATAGTGAGGGCAATGAAGCCGAGCGCGACGTCGGATATGATCGAGTATCTCGATACGTCCGCGGCGCTGATGAATCCCAGACCCGGTATGCCGATCCTTCCGAGCACGTACGGGCCGATCAGTACGCCGGCAACAAGATACGCCGTCACCGCCGGAAGATTGCCGAGTTTCGTCAGCCTCGAGAGTCCGAGACCGGCGAGCAGTGCGACGGCAAGAGCAAGCAATGTTTCCATATATTATCTTCACATCTTTCTTTCCGGTAAATACATGTGCCGGCTCGTTCGGAGTCCGGCACACGAGGGTATTATAGCCTGTTCGGGGCGGTTGTCAAGGCTGCGGAGCAATTTGCCTGGAAGCAGTGGAGAATTGCAATGATTGCAGCAGCGGCGGGTGCAGCGGGGGATATGCAACGGGTGACAGACCTCAATTTCAGCACTGTCCCTGCAGAGGATGCAACGGGGGACAGACCCGGTTTTCGGCATTGTCCCGGCAGAACGGCAGAAGGTGCAACGGGGGACAGACCCGGGTTCCGGGCCTCTCTGAAACACGGGCATAAATGCCGAAAAGCACGCTGTAGCAAGCCTTTTGAGATTATATTTCCCGTTATTTCCCGCTGCTCTCCGGCTGGTAGAGTCAGGTGCAACGGGGGACAGACCCTAATTTCAGCACTGTCCCGGCAGAGGATGCAACGGGGGACGGACCCCGGTTTCGGGAATCTTTAATGAAGAAGTGAAGCAGGGTATTGCGCGGCGCCAAATATCCGTTTATAATAGCAGTCAGACGTTGCCCGCCAGGGAAAAGCGGGGCACAAGGAGGTCGTTTTAATGGCATTTTGTAATAATTGCGGACAAAAACTTGAAGACGGAGACAGATTTTGTAACAATTGCGGAAAGAAAGTAGAAGACGTTGTTCCCGTACAGGAGATACAGCAAACAAGCGAAACGCAGGAAACGTCAGCTCAGACTTCCGGACCCGTGCAGTCTTCCGCGCCGGCGCAGGCTGCCGGACCGGCTCCGGCTCCGGCAGAGTATGCCTTCAATGCGTTGGAAGACGTCCCGGAAAACATCGGAAACGATCCCGCGACGCATTCAACGTATGCGCCGTACAATTACGGCGGCAACGGCGTGCCGGAGCAAACCGTCGTTGCTCCCGACGGCGGCCGGGATGCGGCGGTCACTAAAAAAACAAGCGGTCTCGGCATCGCCTCGATGATTTTCGGAATTTTCTCGATTCTCATCCACACCTGCACGTGCCTGTTTCCGGGCGTAATCTTGCAGGGCGTCAACATGTACGGGGAGAACGAGATAATGTTCAGAAATTTTTCCGTCGGCATCATGGTCGTTTCGATCGGCATCCTCGCACTGGCGCTGATCCTCAGCCTGCTCGGAATAATATTGGGATTCGCGTCAAAACGTAAAAGAGCCAAGATACCCGGCACCGGAATCGCTGGGATCGTAACCGGATTCACCGGCCTTGCGCTGACTATAGCGGCCGTCGTGTTCATTGCTCTCGCGATCTCCAATTCGGAAACGCTTCTTCAGTTTGCAAGCACCTTCGATAAGTGATGCGATCGGCTCCTGAAATTGTCCTGACCGCGGGCGATCCGCTGGGAATCGGACCGGAAATAGTTGTCAAAGCGCTGACGGATCCCGCCGTCCGCGCCGTGTGCCGTCCGTCGGCCGTTGGCAGCAGGGAGGTCCTTTGCGCCGCCGCCCGAATGCTCGGGATCAATGATTTCTCTGAGAAATACGGGGACAATATTATCGACGTGCCGCTTCCGGCCGGATCAACGCGTGACGTAAATGAGCTCCGGTCTCTTGCCGGCACCGTCCGGGCTTTTGCCGGACAGCACGCGTTCGACTGCATTGTCCGCGCGCATGAGCTGTGCTCCTCCGGAAAAGCGAAGGCCGTCGCCACGGCGCCCGTCAATAAGGAGTCTCTTCGCGCAGCGGGGGTGCCGTACATCGGTCACACGGAAATTTTCGGCGCGCTTACCGGAGTGAAGGACCCGCTCACGATGTTTGAAACGGACGGACTACGCATATTTTTTCTCACGCGCCACGTTTCTCTCAGGCAGGCGTGCGACCTTGTGACGGAGGACCGGATAATCGACTACCTGCGAAGATCGGCGGAGGCGCTCCGCAAAACCGGCGTCAGGGCTGATGAAGATCATCCGATCGCCGTTGCCGGCTTGAATCCTCATTCGGGCGAGCACGGGTTGTTCGGTAACGAGGAAACTGAAATAATTGTTCCGGCGGTGCTGAAGGCGCGCGGAGAAGGCATTCCGGCCGCGGGCCCCGTCAGCGCAGATTCGGTTTTCCATCTGGCTCACCGGGGAAGGTTCGCCGCAGTGCTGTCACTCTATCACGATCAGGGGCATATTGCCGCCAAAACGCTCGATTTCGAGAGGACAATTTCGATCACGCACGGGCTTCCGTACCTGCGCACGTCGGTCGATCACGGTACGGCGTTCGATATTGCGTGGCAGGGGCGGGCAGGCGCGGTGTCAATGTCCGAGGCGGCGATTCTCGCGGCGAAATATGCGTTCTGATATGTGTTTTTGATATGCGGTTCTGAAATGCGTTCTGAAATGCGTTCTGGAATGCGTTCCGCAATGTGTTCTGATATGCATCCTGATTGCATCCTGATGCGACCGGGCGTTGGCCCGGCCCCGGACAAGCGCTGCCGACGCGCGTGCTCCGTCGATGCGTGTCCCGCGGCAACGTGTGTTCCGCGATATCCGGAAAATTGCGCGGCTGATGCCGTAATGCCGGCGTGCCTGATGCTGCTGGTGCTCTGAAAAAATGAGCGGCTTTCGGCCGCTCGGACAGGGTTTTCCGCAGGTCCGCCGTTCCGCCGTTCGCGGGAGAGGACGTCGGCAATCTACCGGTACGCCGTTCAAGGGAGGGGACGTCGGCAATCTACCGTTCCGCCGTTCGCGGGAGAGGACGTCGGCAATCGTCCGGTACGCCGTTCGCGGGAGGGGACGTCGGCAATCGACCGGTACGCCGTTCGCGGGATGGGACGTCAGCGCTCCGCCGGTACGCCAAACAGCTTCTCCGCCGCGGACACCGTCTGCTCCATTAGCGTGCATATTGTCATCGGCCCGACGCCGCCCGGAACGGGAGTGTACGCCGAAGCCTTCAGCGCCGCGTTTTTCATATCTATATCCCCGACGTTTCCGGGGTTGTAACCGGCGTCGATCAGCACGGCGCCTTCTTTTATCCAGTCCGCCTTTATAAGTTCAGGCTCCCCGACGCACGCCGCGACTATATCCGCCCTGCGAACGACTTCGGGAAGATCGCGCGTTTTCCGGTGCGTAACGGTCACTGTCGCGTTTTCGCGAAGAAGAAGCAGCGCAAGCGGTCTGCCGAGGATCCTGCTCCGTCCGATCACCACGGCTTCCTTTCCGGCAATGCCGATCCCGTATTCCTTCAGTACTCTGATGATCCCGCCGGGAGTGGCCGAAGAAAAGCCGTCTTCGCCGAGGGATACCTTTCCGAAGCTCAGCGCGCTGACGCCGTCAACGTCCTTTTCGGGAGAAATCGCGTTGAAACAGGCGGGCTCGTCGATATGCTTCGGGACCGGATGCTGCAGCAAAATCCCGCATACGTCCCTGTCCTCGTTCAGGCTGTCAATGACTCCGAGAAGCCCGTCCGTGGTCGTTTCCGCCGGAAGAGCTATTTTCCGCGGCTCAAGCCCGATCCTGCGGCAGGCTTTTCCTTTCATATTCACGTACGTAACCGAGGCAGGATCGTTCCCGACTATCACGGTGGCGAGGACCGGCGTGCGGCCCGTCAGCGATACGATGCGGTCAACGCGTTCGCGAAGCTCGTCTTCTATACATGCGGCGAGCGCTTTCCCGTTCAATATCAGCTTTCCGTCTTCAGTTTCGGCGGCTTTCCTCAATGCCGCTCTGCGTTCGTCTGTCATTGGCCGCGACCTCCGTGCTTATTTGCAATACGTTTCGATATAATTGTCGATCGCCTCTTTAACGATCGCTATGGCGTCCTCGCGTCCGCCGACCTCGTCGTTGACAGCCGTCTGCTTGTTTTCGAGCGATTTGTAAACAGTGAAGAAGTGGAGCATTTCGGCGAACAGATGCTGCGGAAGCTCGTCGATCTCGTGGTACATGTTGTAGTTCGGATCGTTGAACGGTATGGCGATGATTTTTTCGTCGCGCCGTCCGGAATCGATCATCGAAATGACGCCGATCGGATAACAGCGCACCAGCGTCATCGGTTCGATTTCCTCGGAGCAGATAATGAGCACGTCGAGCGGGTCAAGGTCGTCGCCGTACGTTCGCGGGATGAACCCGTAGTTCGCGGGGTAGTGCGTTGACGTGTATAATATGCGGTCAAGCATCAGCATACCCGTCGCTTTATCGAGCTCGTATTTTTTCTTGCTGCCTTTTGCTATTTCAACGACGGCAACGAAGTCTTCGGGATTAATGCGTTTCGGACTGATGTCATGCCAGATATTGCTCATTTGGCGGACCTGCCTTTCAATATTTGATCTCCAGTATTCTACCATATAAACAGGCCGATTACAAGGTTTCCGCCGGCTGCCTGACGGGCTGGCGGGCGGCCAACGGTGTGGAAAGCTGGGTCAAACCGAGGGCGAACCGGGGTCTGTCCCCCGTTGCAGACTGCGGGGACTTGGTAGAATCCTGGTGTGAAAGCATGGTCTAAACTGAAGTTGAAACGGCGCGAAACCGGGGTCTGTCCCCCGTTGCACCACCAATTGCATTGACCGCGAAATGTCGCGAAATGCTTGTAAAATCAATCGTGCGGGGCTATAATTAATTTGCGGTTCGGGCAAGCAATTCGGAGCAAAAACGTGCAAAAGCCGACCGGATGAGCCTGAAAAGCAACGAAAGGAGCAGATTTTGATGGGTAAATATTTCGGGACAGACGGATTTCGCGGAAAAGCAGGAGAGGTATTGACCGCGGAACACGCATTCAGGATCGGCAGATTTCTTGGTGCGCACTATGCCGAAGCCGAAAACAAGACCGGCGAACGCGCGAAGATCGTTATCGGAAAAGATACGCGAAGATCGTCGTACATGTTTGAAAACGCGTTGGCCGCGGGCATCGTCTCGTCCGGTTCAGACGCTTATCTGCTCCACGTGACGACGACTCCATGTGTCAGTTATATAACGCGCACCGAGCATTTTGACTGCGGAATAATGATATCGGCCAGCCACAATCCGTTCTTCGACAACGGCATAAAGCTCATGAACGAAAACGGAGAGAAAATGGACGACGGGCTGCAGGATATGATCGAAAAATACATTGACGGCCTGCTGCCCGAGCCGGAATGGAAGTCCGGCGACAGGATCGGCTGCACCGTTGACTTCTATTCGGGCAGAAACAGATACATCGGGTACCTGACGAGCATTGCCGCCGGATCGTTCGAGGACCACAAGGTCGGACTTGACTGCGCGAACGGAAGCTCCTGGATGATCGGCCGGGCCGTTTTTGACGCTCTCGGGGCGAAAACGTACGTTATCAACAACGAACCGGACGGCCTGAACATCAACATGGACTGCGGCTCGACGCATATCGGAAAGCTTTGCTCGTACGTGGCGGAAAAGAAGCTCGACGTCGGGTTCGCGTTTGACGGAGACGCCGATCGCTGCCTTGCCGTCGACGAGAAGGGGAACGTGGTCAACGGCGACAAGATCATGTATATTTGTGCAAAATATATGAAAAAGAACGGTCAGCTGCCGTCAAATACTGTTGTTACTACGATAATGTCAAATTTCGGCCTTTATAAGGCGCTCGACCGAGCGGGGATCGGATACGATAAAACCGCGGTCGGGGACAGGTACGTTTACGAAGATATGAAGGCGTACGATCACGTTATCGGCGGCGAACAATCCGGACACGTTATTTTCCGCAAATATGCCAGAACCGGGGACGGTATCGTGACGGCGATAATGCTGATGAACGTCATGAACGCGACACAGCTTCCGCTCTCGTGCCTCGCCGACGAGGTCGAGATGTATCCGCAGGTGCTCAAAAACGTTCACGTTGACGACAAAGACGCGACCCTGGCCGATCCCGCGGTAATGGAAGCCGTGAGCGAGTGCAGCAGGGAGCTCGGCGAAAACGGACGCGTTCTTCTCAGAAAAAGCGGAACGGAGCCGGTGCTTCGCGTAATGTCAGAGGCGGGCACGCAGGAGGAATGCGAGAAATACGTTGACCGCATCATTGCGGCAATGGAGAAAGCGGGGCATCTCAGATGAAATATGCCGTCAAAACTGCCGAGCTCTTCGAAGCCGGACACACCAGAGCCTGGAAATGGCTGGAAATAACGGAAAATCCGTGGGAAATATTGCCCCGGATCAGGGAAATAATACCTCTTATAGCGAAAGAGCTGCCTCCGGAGCTGTATGATGAGCGCGAACCCGGCGTTTTTGTGGCGAAAAGCGCAAAAATCTATCCTAACGTGTACATCGCCGCCCCGTGCATAATAGGGGAGAATACCGAGGTAAGGCCCGGCGCGTTTTTGAGGGGCAACGTGCTCGTTGGCGATAATTGTGTCGTCGGCAATTCCACCGAGGTCAAGAACGCTATTATTTCGGACAACGTTCAGGTTCCGCATTACAATTACGTCGGCGATTCGGTCCTCGGTTACCGTTCGCATATGGGTGCCGGCAGCGTCACGTCGAATGTGAAAAGCGACAAAACTCTTGTGAGCGTCAAGGTTCCCGGCGGACCCGTGTTCGAGACGGGGCTGAAAAAATTCGGGGCGATGATCGGAGATCACGTCGAGGTGGGATGCGGAAGCGTACTGAATCCGGGTACGGTCGTTGGAAAACACAGCAACATTTATCCTCTTTCGTCGGTCCGCGGCGTCGTTCCGGAGTGGTCGATATTCAAATCGGGCAAGGGAACGGAAACGGTCGAAAAGCGCCCGGCTGATTCTGCTGATTCCGCGCTCGCGCAGGTGTGATTAACGGTAATATACGGCAATAACGGTAACGGTGAGGCAACGGGGCAACTGAGCAATCGGGGACAGAGGAGCGGTGCGGCAACCGGGGACAGACACCGGTTGCGGAAAGGCGCTGGAAAAGAATCGCAACCGGCGGCCGGGCCAGGGTGGTGCTGCTTCTTAGCTTGTATATGCTCCTGTATGGCCCTGCTCCTGGGCCCGGAGCCCGGTTTGGGGCTACTTTTAACGCCCAAAACCGGGGTCTGTCCCCAGTTGCCGCAAAAATCGAAATTTTTCTGTCCGCCAGCCTTACGGCCGGCCGTCCGGAAAGAAAAGCACCTGAAATTACGTTAAATCAGCCTGAAACGCACAAAACTCTAATCAGAACAAGCCCTGACCGGCCGGAATCCAGCAAATCAGCAAACGCCAGGCAAGCCAGCCTCTGATTTCGAATGCAAGCTGACTTCGCCAAGATCAAAACAAAAACAAAACCAAAATCGAAATTGAACTCCCGTTTTTCTTTCGATTGAAATAACCCAAAAGAGGTCAGGCTGCCTCTTTATTGGCCCATCTGTACACGGTTCCCTTGTTTTTTGACAATTCCCGCGATATCTGCCCGTACGAAAGCCCCCGTTTCCGAAGCTTCTGCACTGCTACAATAATGTCGCAAATCGGCAAATTCGTGATCTCCGTGCTGTTGAACAGACCTGCCACAGTTTTCATCGCCTTGTGGGCCATTTCGTTGGTCAATCTGAACGGAACCGTTTCCTGCATCTCCATGAATGAAATG